>JAGGWC010000122.1 GCA_021157645.1 Candidatus Cloacimonadota bacterium
CTCTTCATCTCGTGAGCCAACACATTGAATAAACGCAACACTTTTTACTTTCTTATAATCCTTTTCATTTTCTTCAAGATTATGTTCCAATTCTCTTTGAGTTATCACATTTTTACATTTATTATATAAATATTCTTTTGGTGTTGAAGCATTTGCTCCGATTGTTATAATGATAATTCCGTGATTATATTCCTTCTCGTCTCCTCTATAATCAAAAGTAGTTTTGTAATTTCCAATGTAACCATCAATATTTTTTACATTTGCATTCAAATATACTTTTACCAGTGGGTGGTCATCAATTTCATCTTTTAATTCTTGTAGGAAAGCAGGTACGCTTTGTCCATCTAGAGTATGATATAAACCATTCAAATTACCGCCCAGTCTTTCAGCACGTTCTATCAGCGTTACTTCAAATCCCTGATTTGCTATGGAAAGAGCTGCGGTCATACCAGCAAGTCCACCTCCAATAACAATTCCTTTTTGTACTACATCGAGCGAGATAGCATGTAAAGGTTGCAGTAATCTCGATTTTCCAAGTGCTATTTTTATCAAGCGGTTCGCTTTTTCAGAAGCTTTTGCATGATCATCACGATGTACCCAACTGCATTGATTACGAATATTCGCCATTTCAAAAAGATAGGGATTTAAACCTGCTTCACGCATGGTTTCCTGGAAAAGTGCTTCGTGAGTACTTGGTGAACAGGAAGCTACAACCACACGGTTCAATTTATATTCCTCAATGATCCCTTTCATTTTTATCTGTGTATCCTGCGAACATGTAAATAAATTATCACCAGCATAAACAACATTAGGTAATTTTTTAGCAAATTCTACTGCGCCTGGTACATCTACTACACTTCCAATATTGATACCGCAATGACACACGAAAACACCAATACGCGGTTTTTGTCCTTCTACTTTCTTCTCTTCAGGATAAACCTTTTCAGTGATCTCTGTTCCCCGTACTTCAGAAAGTAATTCAGCAGCTCCGGCAACTGCACCGGATGCTTGTACTACAGTTTCGGGAATATCTTTGGGAGAAACAGCCGGACCACAAACAAAAACGCCAGGTCTGGTTGTATCAATTTGAGAAATTCCCAGATGATCAATAAAATTGTATTCATTTAAACGAACACCTAAACTATCGGAAAGTTTTACTATATCCTTTGGTGGATGTAAACCAACTGAAAGAACAACCATATCAAATTCTTCAATCTGTAAGTCACCATTTTCCTGAACATAATAAAGTTGTAGATTTTTAGTTCCAGCAATTTCTTTTATTTTTCCAATTCTGCCGCGTTTAAATGTCACTCCAATATCTTTTGCTTTATCATAATATTTATCAAAATCCTTACCGTGTGCTCTTATATCCATGAAAAAAATAGTTGGTTCCACAGTGGATACATGTTCCTTGGAAATGATCGCTTCTTTCATGGCATACATACAACAAACTGATGAACAATATGGCATATTTGTATGTTCCGTTCTCGATCCTACACATTGGATCCAAGCGACTTTTACAGGAGTTACCCCGTCAGATGGACGTTGCAGATGCCCTTCAAAGGGACCCGAAGCAGCCAGAATTCTCTCATATTGAATACTTGTAACAACATTTTTATATCTGCCAAAACCATATTCATGCATCGAAGTTGGATCAAAGGTGTCAGCACCGGTTGCTATAATCACAGAGCCGACGTCTATTTCAACTACTTCACCCTTCATGTTATGCACAATAGCACCTGCTTCGCAGACTATCTCACATTGCAGACAGCCGGAACAGATACCGCATTCCAGACATCGATTGGCTTCTCTTTGCGCTTCTTCTTCGGAAAATCCAAGTTCCATTTCTTCAAAGTTTGCTATTCTGTTTTCAGGTGTTTGATTGCGCATTGCAACTCTGTCTTCATGAGGAACATAAGTTTGATATTCACGTGCCGGAAGAGGTTCAAATTCCTTTCGCCCTGCTGCCAGATCCTCACCTAAAATATATCTATTGATAGAAATTGCTGCTTCTGCTGCCTGCCCAACTGCTTCTACAACTGAAGCTGGTCCCAACACAACATCACCACCGGTAAAAATATCTTTTATATTTGTTTGGAAAGTTGTAGCATCTGCAACTATCGTGTTCCAATTTGTAGTTTCCACTCCGCTTTTTTCCAGTAATCTTAAATCAGAGTTTTGGGAAACTGCAACCAGCATATTATCAAATTCTTCCGTAAATTCTTCTCCTGTTGGTTGCGGTCTACGGCGACCACTAGAGTCCTTTTCTCCCAATTCCATCACAGCAAATTTAGTGGAAGTCAATTTGCCGTTTTTTCCAATATTTTCTACCGGATTAGTGAGAAATTTGAAGTTTACACCTTCCTCTACTGCTGCTTTGATTTCATGACTTTCTGCTGGCATTTCGCGTCTGGTTCGACGATAGATCAAGGTTACATCAGATCCAAATCTACGGGCAGTTCTGGCACAGTCGATCGCAGTGTTTCCACCACCGATAACTGCGACTTTTTTTCCTAAGTTAACATTTTCATTATAATTTACTTTTTTTAGAAAATCAATACCCCCAAATACACCATTCAAATCTTCACCCGGAATGCGCATGATTCGACTCAATTGTGCTCCTATTCCAACGTAAAATGCTTTGAATCCTTTTAACCGTAATTTTTCAATATCATCAAATGA
>JAGGWC010000064.1 GCA_021157645.1 Candidatus Cloacimonadota bacterium
CTTCAACTATGGGTCCTGGAATTAAATTAGACGTTGCAAGTGTATCAAAGCTTGCTAAGCAGTAGGAGAGTTTACTATGGTACAAGCATACAAACAAGACGCAGTAAAAGTAATCAAAGATAGACTCCAAAATGCGAAATCAATTGTTCTAATCGATTATAAAGGGATCAATATTGAAGAGGTTGATGAACTACGAAATAGAATGCGAAATGCAAATGTTGATTATTTCATTTCAAAGAACACATTCATTAAGATCGCACTTAATGAATTGGGAATCAAAGAATTTGACGAACATTTAAAGGGACCAACTGCTGTTGCAATCTCAAAAGTTGATGAAGTAGCAGCTGCCAGAGAATTAGCCAGATTCAAAAAAGATATTATGACTGACAAGGACTTTCCAAAGTTCAAAATTGGTATAGTTGGGAAAGATTTAATGGATTTAGTTCAATTAGAAAAACTAGCCGATCTTCCTTCTAGAGAAGTTCTATTGTCAATGATTCTACAAGGTTTTAACGCACCAATTACTGGTTTTGTTGGAGCACTAAGTGGAATTTTGAGAAAATTTATCTATGCAATTGACACAATAGCCAAAGAAAAAGAAAATAAATAAACATATATGCGATGGAGGATATAATGGCTGACAAGAAGCAACAAGTTATTGATATTATTAAGGAAATGAGTGTAATCGAACTTTCCGAACTTGTAAAAGAACTCGAAGAGATCTTCGATATTACTGCTGCTGCCCCAGTAGCCGTTGCTGCACCTGGTGCTGCTGCCGGCGGAGAAGCTGCTGAAGAACAAACAGAATTTGACGTAATTTTAACTAGCTCTGGAGCAAAGAAGATTCAGGTTATTAAAACTGTACGTGCAATCACAAAATTAGGTCTTAAGGAAGCTAAAGAATTAGTTGATAATGCACCAAACCCAGTTGTTCAGGGTGTTGCAAAAGAAGAAGCCGAATCAGTGAAAGCTCAAATTGAAGAAGCTGGTGGATCGGTAGAAGTTAAATAATCAACAAAATTATTATACGGAAGTGAACTACTATGCTCACTTCCGTTACCTTATTTATAATGATAGAAAAATGTACGTAATTTTACTTGTACGCAAAAAAATAAGGAGTATGAACTTTTGAAAATTCAAAATTTTTCTCGTATCAGAAAGAAAGCTGAACAGTCAGGTCTTCCTTTCGTACACGTACCAAATCTACTTTCTATGCAAATTGATTCTTTTGATCAATTTCTTCAGAAAGAGATTCATCCACAAAAACGTAACGAAGAAGGACTACAAGCTGTTCTTAAATCAATATTTCCGTTAGAAGACCAGAAAGGTATCTACTACCTCGAATTTATTGATTATATTGTATTAAAAGAAAAATATTCAACCGATGAATGTATCGAACGAAATCTTTCCTATCAAGCACCTGTTAAAGCTAGAATGAGACTTATTATTTATGATGAGGAAATTCTTAAAGAAACAGGTGAGAAAAGGGTTAAAAGCACGATCGAGCAAGATGTATTTCTTGGCGAGATCCCTCTGATCACTAATCAGGGTACATTCATTATTAACGGAGCTGAACGTGTTATTATCAGCCAGCTTCATAGATCTCCTGGTATCTTTTTCTCAGAAGCAAAACATCCAAGCGGTAAGATATTGAATTCTGCTAAATTGATCCCTTATAACGGTTCATGGCTTGAATTTAATATGGATAGTTACGACGCTCTTTTTGTACTTATCGATAAAAGACGAAAACTTCCGGCAACTGTTTTATTACGTGCTGTTGGACTTTCAACAAATGATGATCTCAGAAATTATTTTTATGAAAAAGAAAATATCGATGTAAAAAAAGCTAAAGAGAGATTCCTTTTTGCTGACGTTATGAATAAAGAAACTGGTGAAATTCTTTTTGATGCCGGCAGTGAAATCGGAAATGATGAAATCGAAGCAATGGTTGAAGGTGGAATTAAAAAGATAGATGTTATTAAATCTAATTTTGAGATCACCAGAAAAATAATTGAACAAACTATCGCTAAAGATCAAACAACTACTCAAGAAGAAGCTTTAAAGAAAATATATACACTTATACGTCCGGGTGAAGAGCCTACTTATGAAATAGCTCTAGACCTCTTTAATAGAATGTTCTTTAATGAAAGAAGATACAATCTCGGAAAAGTTGGACGTCACAAACTCAATACCCGTTTAGGCCTGAACATTGATATCAACACTCATGTTCTTACAAAAGAAGATCTTATTGCGATCATAGATAAATTGATCGCTGTATATAAAGACGAAGATAAAATTGATGATATTGACCACCTTGCAAATAGAAGAGTTAGAACGGTTGGAGAACTTTTATCAGAACAATATAACATTGGTCTCTCTCGTGTAGCCAGAACTGCTGTAGAAAGAATGTCGATAGCTAATCCGGATGAAGTTACACTTCATGATCTGATTAATAGTAATGCACTTATCGCTGTCGTACAGTCATTCTTTCTCACAGGTCAACTTTCTCAATATATGGAACAAACTAATCCGCTAACCGGAATAACACATAAAAGAAGACTTTCAGCTCTCGGTCCGGGTGGACTTACCAGAGAACGAGCTGGTTTCGAGGTTCGAGATGTTCACTATTCTCATTATGGACGTATCTGCCCTATTGAAACTCCTGAAGGTCCGAATATCGGTCTTATATCTTCGCCAGCTATGTACGCGAGAGTAAATGATCTGGGATTTTTAGAAACCCCTTATATTAAAGTAAAAAATAAAAAGATTACTTCCGAAGTTCAATTTCTTGATGCAGATCAGGAAGAAAATTACATAATTGCTCAGGCAAATGTGAATTACGATGAAAATGTAACCATTACAGATGAACTTGTGTTTGCCCGTCATCAAGGTGAATTTCTTCAGGTTAAACCGGAAGATGTTCAATTTCTTGACGTATCGCCACAGCAGATAGTTTCAGCTTCAGCATCATTGATTCCATTCTTGGAACATGATGATGCTAACCGTGCCCTGATGGGATCTAACATGCAACGCCAAGCTGTTCCTTTGATGAATCCTGAAGTTCCTATTGTTGCAACAGGAATGGAAAAAATTATTGCCAGAGATAGTGGCTCAACTGCAACTGCACCTTTTGATGGTTTAGTTAAGAAAGTAACAAGTTCTTATATTGATATTATTAGAGATAACCCGGATGAAAGTATACTTGATATTGGAACAGATAGTCGTATTTACTTAAAAAAATTCACGCGTTCAAATCAAGATACAGCTATTCACCAAAGACCTTCTGTTAAAGCAGGTGATAAAGTAACAAAAGGAGATCTGATTTCTGATGGTCCATCTATAATCGATAATAGATTATCACTTGGTAGCAATATGATGGTAGCATTCATGCCGTGGTATGGTTACAACTATGAGGATGCTATTATTCTTAGCGAGAAAATTGCTCGAGAAGATCTACTTACATCTGTCTATATTGAAGAACATGAAGTTTTAGTCCGTATTATGAAAAACGGAAAAGAAGAACTTGCTTACGATATTCCAAATGTTCCAATTAAAGCTCTTAGAAACTTGGATAAATCCGGAGTGATAAGAGTTGGATCGGTTGTTAAAGCTGGTGACATCATTGTTGGAAAGATCACTCCGAAGAATGTTGACATCGATCCTTCCCCTGAAGAGAACCTTATGCGTGCTCTTTTCGGTGATCGTGCTGGAGATTTCACCAATAGTTCACTAAAAGCAAAACCGGGAATGGAAGGCGTGGTCATTGATGTAAAAGTTTTCTCACGTCTTGAATCTACAGAAGAATTTGAAGATCAGGAATTAAAGCTTGAATCTCTTCAACGCATTAAGCAAGAACATAAAGAGAGACAGAAAAAAATTCAGGAATATCTTCAAAATAAACTGGAGAAAATTCTTATAGGAAATATTGCTAAGAACATCGTTGATGAAAAAACAAATATGTTCTTTATTCCTTCCGGTATAAAGATCACAAAAAATAATTTGAAAAAAATCAATTTCAAGCGTCTTAATCGTGATTATGATTTAGTTAAAGATACTGAGATAAATCAAACTATATATAATGAAATTATTATTAAAGCTAATATTGCTTACGAAGAAAGTGATAACATTTTCAAGAAAGCTAAAGAACGTCTTAAACACGGAGACGAACTTCCTTCAGGTGTTCGTAAAATGGTTAAGGTCTATATTGCCAAGAAACGTAAGATCGCTGTTGGTGACAAAATGGCTGGGCGTCATGGAAACAAAGGTGTAATTTCCAGAATTAGTCCAATAGCCGATATGCCCTTTATGGAAAATGGCGAATCGGTCGACATCATTTTGAACCCGCTTGGTGTACCTTCTCGTATGAATATCGGTCAGATTATGGAAACTCATCTTGGCATGGCAGCCAAAATACTTGGAATTCATTTCGAGACTCCCGTTTTTGATGGTGCATCACTTGATGACATTTATAAATCAATGAAGAAAGCTAAATTAGCCCTAGATGGGAAACAAGTACTTTATGATGGAAAAACAGGTGAACCTTTCAAGGAAAGAGTTACAGTTGGAATCATGTACATGCTTAAATTGAATCACTTGGTTGCAGATAAAATGCATGCCCGTTCTACTGGACCCTACTCACTTATCACACAACAGCCTTTGGGTGGTAAAGCTCAACATGGTGGCCAGAGATTAGGAGAAATGGAAGTATGGGCTCTTGAAGCTTATGGTGCTTCCCGTCTTTTGGAAGAAATGCTAACTATCAAGAGTGATGATGTTGAAGGTAGAACTAATGCATTCAAAGCTATTACAAGCGGTTTGAATCCACCAAAACCTGGCATCCCTGAATCTTTCAATGTATTGGTGAGTGAATTAAAATCCCTCTGCTTTGATGTTGAGTTTCTTGCAGATAAGAAATCATAATGGAGGTTTGTTAAGTGATTAGAGAAATTAAACGAGATAAAAGAATAGAAAAATACGATAAATTAAGAATTAAAATTGCATCCCCGGATTCAATCCGTGAATGGAGTTATGGCGAAGTGATAAAACCTGATACTTTGAATTATCGTACTCTTAAACCTGAGAAAGGTGGTCTTTTCTGCGAAAGAATATTTGGTCCTGAAAAGGATTATGAATGTAGTTGTGGAAAATACAAAAAAAAGCGTTTCAAAAATACTGTATGCGATCGTTGTGGCGTAGAAATAACTACTTCACGTGTACGCCGTTCACGTATGGGTCATATAGAGCTGGCAGTTCCAATTTCACATATTTGGTTTGTAAAAAGTATGCCCAGTGTAATTGGAACACTTCTTAATATGGCCGTAAGCAAACTTGAACGTGTACTTTACTATGAATCTTATATCGTCCTAAATCCTGGTGATAGTGATTATGAAGAGGGAGATCTTGTAAATGTTGACGAATATTATGAGATTAGGGATCGTATTGGTGAAGATTTTGTTGCCCTTATGGGAGCAGAAGCAGTTAAAGTTTTATTAGAAAAAATCAATCTTGAAGATGAGGCAATGAATCTACGTACAATCATTAAAATGGAAACATCCGTACAGAAAAAACAAAAAGCAATTAAACGCCTCAAGGTTGTAGATGCTTTTCGTAAATCCGGCAATAACCCTTCTTGGATGGTTCTCGAAGTTCTCCCTGTTTTACCTCCTACTTTAAGACCTCTTGTTCAACTTGATGGTGGCAGATTTGCAACTGCTGATTTCAATGAACTCTATAGAAGAGTAATTACTCGCAATAATAGACTTCGTGGACTTATTGACATTAATGCACCGGAAGTTATCCTAAGAAATGAGAAACGTATGCTTCAAGAAGCAGTAGATGCTCTTATCGATAATTCTAGAAAATCAAGACCAGTTAAAGGAAGGGGTAATAGACCTCTCAAAGCTCTTGCTGATCAGCTTAAAGGTAAAAGTGGTAGATTCCGCCAGAACCTGCTTGGTAAACGTGTGGATTATTCAGGGCGTTCTGTTATTACTGTTGGACCAAATCTCAAGCTTCACCAATGCGGATTACCAAAAGAGATGGCGATTGAACTTTTCAAACCTTTCATCATAGAAAGACTGGAGAAAATAGGCGAGGCTGAAAAAGCAAAAACAGCAAAGAAATTAATTGAAAAAAAACGTCCTGAGATCTGGAAGATCCTGGAAGAAGTTATCAAAGATTACCCTGTTCTGCTAAACCGTGCACCTACATTACACAAACATGGTATTCAGGCATTTATGCCAGTTCTTACAGAAGGAAAGGCAATAGAATTACATCCACTTGTCTGTATTCCCTATAATGCGGATTTTGATGGTGACCAAATGGCTGTTCATGTGCCTCTTTCCAATGAAGCTCAAATGGAAGCACGAATTCTTATGTTATCAACAAGAAATCTATTGCTTCCTGCAAGTGGTAAATTGGCAATGGCTACAAATCAAGATATTGTTCTAGGTAATTATTATTTAACTGTTAAGAAATATAAAGAACCTGAAGATACTAAGAACCTGAGATATTTCAGTTCTTCTGATGAAGTTCTACTCGCTTACGAACAGGAAGATTATTTAAAAAACCAGAAAGGACATATCGCAAAAAAGGTTGATTTAGATTTATATACTTGGATCAATATTCTTATTGATGGGAAGATTATAACTACAACTATTGGTCGTGTTATTTTTAATCAAATACTTCCCCCTGAACTTTCATTTAAAAATTATACATTCACAAAAGGTAAATTGAATGATCTGTCAATGGAATGCTACGAAATAATAGGACAAGCTAAGACAGCAGAATTCCTTGATAGCATTAAAGACCTTGGTTTTAAATATGCAACAAAAGCAGGTATTACCTTTAGTGCTAGTGATGTAATATCTCCAAAAGATAAAAATAAATTTATTGCGAAAACAGAAAAAGAAGTAGCTAAGATTATAGCCAGTTACATGAATGGCGAAATCACCGAAACAGAGCGTTATAACCGTGTTATTGATAAGTGGAAATTAACTACTGAAAAAGTAACAGATCTTCTTATGAAGGAATTGGAAGCTGATCAAGGTGGTTTTAACTCAATAAATATGATGTATCTTTCCGGTGCTCGTGGTGGTAAAGATCAGATCAAGCAACTGGGTGCTCTTCGTGGTTTGATGGATAAACCTTCAAGAGGTTCTTCCGAAGGTGTTGCTGAAGTTATAGAAACTCCGATCAAATCTAACTTTAAAGAAGGTCTTACCGTTCTTGAATATTTCATCTCTACTCATGGTGCACGTAAAGGTCTGGCTGATACTGCCCTTAAAACCGCCGATGCCGGATATCTCACAAGACGTCTTGTAGATGTTGCACAGAACGCTATCATAACAAGTGAAGATTGTGGTACAATCGAAGGTATTACTGTTAGTGCCCTTAAAGAAGGATTAGAGACAGTAGAACCACTCTATGAGAGAATTAAAGGTAGAACAACTGCTGAAGATATTATTGACCCAGTTTCAGACTCAGGAAAAATTATTGCATATGCAAATTCTGAGATAACAAATGAAATGGCTAAAACAATCCAGAATCATGGTATCAATTCTGTAAAAATCAGATCTGTATTAACTTGTGAATCTAAGAATGGGATTTGTGCAAAATGTTACGGCAGAAACCTGGGAAATAATAAACCTTCTACCATTGGCGAACCGGTAGGAGTAATCGCAGCCCAGAGTATTGGCGAACCTGGAACCCAACTTACACTTCGTACTTTCCATATTGGTGGTACAACAGGTACGGATGTGGATCTAGCAGAAGTAGCTGCAAACACTGATGGTCTTGTAGAATTTGTGAAAATGAATACTGTTATTAACCGATCTAACGAGCTTATATCAAGTGGCTATTTCGGAAAAATCAAAATAGTTAGTGAAGAAGATGGTTCAGAACTGGAATCATATAAAGTGGAATATGCTGCTACAATTTATGTACAGGATGGTCAAAAAATTGTTAAGAATACTAAGTTATTCAGTTGGGACCATTATAATAATCCACTTATAGCTCCTGCCAAAGGTGAACTTAAATTCGAACATTTCATAAAAGATATTACTTACAAAGAAGAATTTAATGAATTAACCGGCTCGAAAGAAATCACAATTATCGAATCAAAAGACCGTAAACTTCAAGCTCAGTTTAAGATCATTCCAAAAGAGGGTAAACAAATTCTTGTTCCTATCCAATCTGGATTGATGGTTGAAGCAAAAGATGGTATTTATGTAGACCCAGGTGATGTACTAGGTAAATCTTCCCGTGTAACAATAAAACAGAGTGATATTACTGGTGGTCTACCAAGGGTTCAAGATCTCTTCGAAGCTCGTGTACCAAAAGAAAAAGCTGTTCTTTCTGAAATTGCCGGACTAGTTTCTATTGGAGATCTTTCAAAATCAGGACGTGTAATCTACATTAATGCTGGAGAAGAAACAGAAAAGAAATATATAATCCCACCTGGAAAAAGAATTATCGTTCATGAAGGTGATAGAGTAGAAAGTGGTGATGCTCTTTCAAGCGGTCCACTTGATCCTCATGATATTCTAAAAGCAAAAGGTATCACGGCTGCACAAATGCTTATTGTTAACGAGATCCAGGAAGTTTACAGAAAACAAGGTGTTAAGATTGATGATAAACATATTGGTGTTATCATTCGTCAGATGTTTAAAAAAGTTAAAATACTCAATCCGGGACATACAATGTTTCTGGAAGGTGAAATCGTAAATAGAAATCAAGTTAATAAAGAAAACATGCGTATTGAAGAAGAGGGTGGCGAAGGAGCTACCTTTGAGCAACTCTTACTTGGTATTACAAAAGCTTCGCTGTTAACAGAAAGCTGGCTTTCTGCAGCTTCGTTCCAAGAGACTACAAAGGTTCTCACTCAAGCTTCTATTGAAGGGAAAGTGGATAATCTTGAGGGTCTCAAAGAAAGTATAATCATCGGTCATAGAATACCGATTGGTACAGGAACTAAGTTCTATAATAACCAAGTTAAAAAAGCTATTGATGAGGGTAAATCAATTACCGAGATCATCCAAGAGTTTGCTCATCAGGAAAAAGAAGAATCGCTTGATGATATCCTTGATTTCTAATAAATAAACGGAGGAAATAGTGCCAACAATTAATCAGTTGATACGTAAAGGCAGAAAGAAGATAGTGAAG
>JAGGWC010000083.1 GCA_021157645.1 Candidatus Cloacimonadota bacterium
CGGAATTTTTGGTGTTATAGCTCATCAATTCGGACACCAGATCGGCTTACCAACCCTTTTTGACAATAATCCCGACAACGGGAAATCATACGGAATTGGCGGTTTTGGTGTTATGGGAACTGGCGTTTGGAATGCAAATGGTTTTGTTCCTCCATTGCCATGCGCCTGGTCACGCTATTACTTAGGTTGGGAAGATGATAACATTATAGAAATAAATTCTTCCTTCGAAAATCTCTCACTTGTTTTCCCAATGGCAGAAGATGATGACACGGCAAAACTTTATAAAATAAATATTTCTGAAAGTGAATACTTCCTGATTGAAAATAGGCAGCAAAATCCTGACGGAAGCTATTTCATAAATGCTGACGGAGACACACTGGCAACTTACACTTTCCAAACTATTCCAGATCAAAAAGTATATCCTGAAGGACATCCTTATGCCGGACAACCAAAATTTGATTTTATGGGAAATTCATATGCTGGTTGTGAATGGGATTTTTATCTGCCAGGATACGGTTTTGGTGCTGCCCCAGAAAACGATGGTTCAGGAATTCTCATTTGGCATATTGATGAAAATGTAATTAACGAAAATTTCACTCCTGATTTTGAAATTCATTCTGTAAACGGTGATGCTTCCCACAAAGGTGTTGATCTGGAAGAAGCAGATGGAATACAACAACTTGATACCATTCTTCATGGATACAGCAGTTTCTATGGCTCTAAAGATGACTCCTATAGAGAAGGAAATAACACATATTTTGGGAAAAATTATCATAATAATCTTTTTTCTACTCCAACCGCAGAAAGTTACTATGGAGGAATTCCACTTGAGATATTTAATATTAGCACTTCAGATTCACTCATGATCTTTTCAGTTGAATATGAGTGGTCACTTAACGCAAATTATTTAGGAGAAAATCCATTTGCTGCTGCATTATTAGATTTTAATGGTGATGGAGAAAATGAGATGTTCTATCCAATGCCCGATGGAGAGATCTATTTATGGAAAGACGATCAACTCTATCCGGATTTTCCAATTATTATTGCAAGCCCTTCACAGGTTTGCAACTATTATGCTTTCGACCCATTTACAAACAGTATTCTTATTCCAACTCAACCTGATGACAACAGCAATGCAATGCTGTTTCAAATTGATAATGATCTGGTGGATTATAAAGAACTCCTTTTATTTCAAATTGATAGAAGCTGGGCTGCCTCTCCAGTTGTAAATCCTGATGTAAACAGTGGAAACAGAGTATTTGTTCCATTGCACGATAATAATTCTACCAACAGTGAAATTATCTTTTTAAACAGCAATTATGAAGTGATTGAAACACTTAGCACTTCGTATATTGCTTCTAATCTCATGTTTAAAAACAATGTTTTATCCTTTATTGATAATTCTTGGAATATACATCAGATTACACTTCCCGATTATGAAACTAATGAATTCCAATTAGATATTGAAGCTCCTTACCCAAATATTTCATCTGCTTTGCTTGCTGATATCGATCTTGATAATTCCGATAATTTTATTATCACAGCATCAGATTCAATGCTTTATGTTTTTGATAATGCTGGAAATAATTTAGTCGGATTCCCGCAAGAGATCCCGCTTAATTCCTTTGCTGTTCCATCAATTAGTGATATTGATAATAATGGTTATCTTGAAATTTTGATAGGTGGTGAAAACACATTTGCAATATTCAATAAGAATGGTGAAGTGTTCAAGCCGAGTTGTGAACTTACCGATCCAGATTCCCTCTTTATTGCTTCAGGCATTATCGCTTTAAACATTGATGATGATGATGAGAAAGAAATAATTGGAACGATGTCCCGTAATAGATTCTGCGTTTGGGATAATGTTAATTTCAACGATTTTGAATTAAACAGAAATTATAACTTCTCGTTTGGCAGCCGTAGTTTGAATTATCCACTGATCTCAAATTATTCAAACACGGAAATAAATGCATTTATTCCTTCCAACAATGGAACTATTTACAAAACAGGAATTACTGCCGCACAAGAAGATATTGATGCAGAAAGTTGGCTTGTAGAATTTGGTAATCTGCAAAGAACGGCTTCAATTCTAGATCCATCATCAGATACACCAGTAAACGGAACAAAGGTATTCAATAAAGCTCAAACATATTTTTATCCGAATCCTTTGAGCACAATTTTCAATAAAGCAATAAACTATCACTCATCTATTCCTGCTGAAACAATAATTTTGCGGATCGAAACATATCAAGATGTAGATGTAGAAATAAAAATATTTGACATCGCAGCTAATAAAATCTATGAAAACATTAGTTCTTGTGAAGTAGGATTTGATACCAAGATCAATATTGATGCATCAGATCTTTCATCGGGTATTTATTTTGCAATATTGAGCGCAAAGGGGAAGATCCTTAAATTAAAATTTGCTGTAGAAAAATAGTTAAGTTCTTTAGATTTATAAGATATTAAAAAAAGTGTTTTCTGTCATCCTGCTTGCCGAGCCGAAGCTAGCGAAGGCTGGACGAATCTTGCATGTTGTTCTGTGGAAGGATCTCATTCTTTTGTGAGAAGTAAAGCTAAAAGAAATCTCAGAAAGACAGTATGTTTTAATTTTGAAGAACACTTAACGGAGGAAAAATTGTTAAGAATAAATAAAATATTGATGTTAGTGATCATCTTCAGTTTGGCTGTAGTGCTTTCTGCAGAAACTAGTGGAGAATACGGTTTTCAGTTACTGAAGATAGCTTCAGGACCAGAAAGCTCGGCACAAGCAGGAACGGGAGCGTTTTCTTCAGGGGAAGCTTATGCTTTTATGATAAATTCTACAGCAGGGTTATTCGCAAATCATAGAATTATATCAATTGCACAAAATTATTGGATATTCGATACAAAATTGAATAGTGCCGGATACATTAATACAAATGGCAAAACATCATTTGGCGTTGCTTATCGTTATCTGGATTATGGTAAGCTTGACAACAGAACAGATACAGGTGAACTTATCGGAGAGTTCCACCCGATGGATCTAATATTCTCTCTTAATTTCGGCTATCGTATAGCTCCGAATCATTATGCTGGAATTAATGCAAATGCGCTTTATGAAAAGATCGATACATCCTCAAGTTATGGATACACTTTTGATCTTGGCTACACTTATCTTTCCTTTATACAAGGACAAAAATTCAGTGCTGCAATAAAAAATGTAGGACAAACTTCAGCAATGGAAAATGAAACCATTGATCTTCCAATTTCCTTTGAACTTGGGACTACTCAAGAATTTGATATTAGTATAATTAAATTATTCACCGAATTTAAAATGATCAAACATATTGATGATGATGAGTTTAGGGCAGTACTTGGAACAAAAATTGAGCTAAATAAAATCTTTGACCTTAAATTAGGTTATAAACTAAATTTTGATGCAGAGAATTTTACTGCTGGATTCGGCATAAATTTAAAAAAAATAGCAATGGATTATGCATACGTACCATTTGAATATCATATAAATGATGTGCATGTAATAGGTTTAACATATAAATTCTAATGAGGTGGTCTTATGAAGTTGGGTTGGAATATAATTCTTATAATGGTAATTTCCATTTCTCTTTTTGGAATGGATTATGTTCCCAATCAACTCATATTTAAAACTACTACTGCAAAACTGGTAAACAATAAAACAATAG
>JAGGWC010000116.1 GCA_021157645.1 Candidatus Cloacimonadota bacterium
CCAGATAATGAGCTTTAGTTACAGAATGGTCAGCAACTTCTTTCAATCCTTCCTTTCCCATTAAACACATATAAACAGTAGCCATAAGAGTGCATAAAGATTGATTAGAGCAAATATTAGAAGTAGCTCTTGCACGACGTATATGTTGTTCACGAGCTTGTAAAGTTAAACAATAAGAACGATTACCGTCAGCATCTAAGGTTGCTCCTACGATCCTGCCAGGCATAGTACGAGCAAGTTTAGAAGTTGTTGCTAAAAATCCAAAAAGAGGACCTCCATAATTCATTGAATTTCCAAGAGCTTGTCCTTCTCCAATAACAATATCAGCTTTATATTCAGAAGGAGCATTTAGAAGCGCAAGTGAAATAGGATCAACTGCAACAATGAAGATAGCTCTTTTTACAGAATGAGTTATCTCTTCTACAGCAAATGCATCTTCTATGTTTCCTAAGAAGTTAGGAGTTTGCAATAGTACACACCCAGTATCATCGTCTATATTTGCTTTGAGTTCATCAATATCAATTAGCCCATTTTTTTGCGGTATAATAACTAGTTCAATGTTTATACCTTCTGTATATGTTTCTATCACTTCAAGATAAAGTGGATTTATAGTTCCTGCAATTATTGCCTTAAATTTTTTCGTTTTTCTAGCAGCCATCAAAATTGCTTCAGCAGCAGCAGATGCACCATCATACATTCCAGCATTTGAGATATCCATTCCTGTAAGATCACAGATCATAGTTTGGTATTCGTAAATATACTGCAATGTCCCCTGACTAACTTCAGCCTGATATGGTGTGTATGCAGTATGAAATTCAGGACGGATAACAATGTGATCGACAGCAGCAGGAATAAAGTGATCGTATATTCCGCCCCCTAAAAATGAGTTTGTATTTGTACGATTTTTGACAGCAAGTTCAGATATCTTATTTGTTATCTCCATTTCAGAATATGCTTCATCTAAATTGATAGGTTCTTTTAGTTGGAATTTGTCAGGAATATTGGTAAGAAGTTCTTCAAAATTCTTAACACCAATTTCAGCTAACATTTTCTTTCTTTCACTATCTGTATTAGAAATATAGGGCATGAATTTCCTCCTAAAGTAATTTATTTTTTAATACAAAATTTTATTGCAAAACTATCTGTCAAATGAAATAGTTTTATTGTTAGTAAGTATAATGATAGTACATATTTAATTGATCTTAAAATTATTAGTTGTAAAAAAAATTATAATCTAAAACTAAATAATTAAAAGAATAATATAATCATATGCTTCTTAAGTTTGTAAACGATTCTTCTTCTTAACCAAAATTTTGATTTTATCTTTTTGTGATTTTAATATTTTTTCAACTTCATCTTGTGATAACGGTATTATCCCTTTTTCATTAGGTTGTAATTGTCGCAGTATCTCAATTGGGATTTCTTTTGCATTAAAAGCAATAACCTTTTTGGGCATGATTGGAAATTCGATTACCTTGATTGTAGAGCCTTCAGATATTTCAAACCTTATTCTAAAAAATTTAATATTATTTTCATTATCGTAATATCCAATATTTAAAAGATACTTATTATGATCAATGATATCAATATCATATTGAGCTATCTTTGTTATTCTAATTGTACTAACTTCATTATTTATTTTACATTCGGAAAAGTAATGTTTCATTTTTAAAAGATCACATTCGTTTAAACATGTTTTCAGTTTATTTAAGAAATTTTTAATATTACTATGCAATTTTGTTCCAGGAATACTCTGAGTACTAATTACTCCATTCTTGATTAATTCAAATAATTTTATTTCTTGCTCTAATCGGTATATCTTCTGTCTTAATATTTTCTTTTTTGTTCCAGTTTGTTTTGCCAAAAGTGATAAATTACCCGAAACATTATAGTATTGTTTTAGCAGTTCTTTTTCTTTTGCATTGATCACATCTATCTCATCAATATTTAAAGACTTTTTAGTATTTGTATTTTCAACTTGTAGTTTCTCTTCAAAGTAGTTTATGGATTGATTCACTTCTTTTTTACATTTCTTTAAGTAATTGAAAGATAAATTTTTGGAAACAGTAAATATCCATGAGTTAGATTTCTTCTCTTCAATTTTCTCTTTATTCAAATAATATTTAATTGCAGTAGCTTGTGCAATGTCATTAGCCATATCATTTTCCCTTACATAATGCATTGAAACTTGATAGGCTTTACGTAACACTAAATTATAATCGACTGCATCCTGCATACCCCCCCCCCCCATTTAACTTATTATGTTACAACACATTAGACTGGATTTCGATGTAAAAACGCTTCTTATTTGTTATACTTATAAAGGAGCGTGTTATGAAAAAATTATTATTATCAATTTTATTGTGCTTAATTTTCTCATTTAATCTGTTTAGTCAAATTGATTTTTCCGATTATCCTGAGATTTCACCCGATGTTCTTGAAAGCTATGAATACACTATCATTTACCAAAATGAAGAACCAAACATAAAACTGGTTACAATTGATGGTGTAACTTATGTGGTTTATTATTGATATGTACTATAAAATTGTATGTATCTTCCAATTAGGGAAAAACAAATTTATTTGACAAAGCCACCTGCAATAGTTTGTTTTGCAGGTGGATATGAAAATTGAAAGTATTTCCCGATTAATTAAATAATTGAAATTTAATCTTTTTATATAAAAGAAGGAAAAATAAAATGCGTAGAAGTACAATATTAATTATTAGCATCTTAGCGATGCTGCTGTTGACAGGTAGTTTGATGGCATTCACTTTCACAATGCATATTAATTCAAACAGGGATGGATATGCTTATATTGAAATAAAAGAATCCGTTTCACAAACAGTTGTGGATAGAATTCCCTTTGGGGATGGTTTTTTTACTATATCATATTCGGGTACTAATAGTCAAACAAGTAGTACTTTGGATGAAGAAATTGTTTATGTTGCAACTGTTTATGCTCATAGAACAGTTTCAGGCTTAATTTATAAAGATTCGGATTCGGTTGAGTTTTGTTATACCACAAATCAACCACATGTATTCAATGTTGATATTTCTGGGAACATTCCAGATGATCCACCTGTGCAAGATTGATTAATCTATCTGGCAGTGCTCTTTGTGTGCTGCCAGAAATTTAGCAATACGAAAAGAAGGTATATAACATGAGGGAATTGTCATTTATATTAATTTTAATTTTAGTTTGTTTAATGTTAGGAGCACAAAACTTCGAGATAAACAAGATAGAAGAAATTGCCTATGCACAAAGTTTTAATGGAGCTGAAAGTATTCAAATTGTTGATGATATTTTGTATTTCAATAGTATGAATGGACTCGAAATTTATCAAATTAATAACGATGGAAGTCTCACGAATCTTTCAATCCTACCAATTCCACAATCTGGCAGCCTAATAGTAAAAGATCAATATTGTTTTCTTGTGTCTGGTGATTATGATAGTATAAATATGATTCCAGTGTTTCATATAGTTATTTATAAAATAAATATTTCTGATGCTTATAATCCATTTATTGATAATCAAATAGAATATGAAAATCTGGATTATTATGGAAGTATGAATGAATTCGGCAATTATTTAATTTTTAAATGGTTTGATGCTGTGGGATTTCATCATGATTTCTATAGTTTGCCAGAATTGGAATTTGTCGGACAAGTTAATACTCAGAGCCATCATAATATAGTAAATGATAACTTATTAGTAAGGCAAGATGGATTAATATTTTACATTGAACAATATATTCCACCAAGTGAGTATGAAGTTATCGGTATTATAGATATTTCAGCATATTCAGATGGAAATTATCCTTTTGATCATTTTAAAGTTGTGAATGATACTTTATTATCAGCAGTTAATTATAGAAACATAACTTTTTGGGATATAAGCGATGAAACTAACTGGCAGTATATTTCCCGTTACACACTTCCAGAGAATTTTCCATTATCTGGGAACAAACAATATTCAATTATGGGTGAAAATGCTGTAATATTCGATTCGAGTCTTTTAAGGCTTCTTGATATTTCTGATATTTCAAATCCAGTTTTGGTTGATTCGATAGAGCATAATATGTATCTTTGGGGTCAAACTTGCGATTTTTTTAATAATAATTTATATGTTGGTACACTAAATGATGGTATTCAGCAATATAATATTCAAAATAATTTAGTAGAATATATTGATAGTTATTTTGATCACAAAAGGTTTTTTATTTCAGATATGTATGAAGATAAAATCATTTCAAGTATAATTACTGACGGCTATTATTTGTTTGATGTCGGTGATCCATTAAATACTATTGATCTCGGAGAACAGTTTAACGGTAAAGATTTTAATCTTCTTCATGAACAAGGTGGTTGGATGCTTATAAGGAATCCAGAAAACTATTGCATTGAGATCTATGATATCACTGAATTGGAAAACCCAATACTTATTAATACACTGCAACTAAATTCATTTGATTATGTTTGGTCTCGTTACACTATAGATCAGAATAATCCGGAAATATTTTACAGATGTAATTTTGGAAATGATGTATTAACTAAATATGATATCTCAGAACAAGGCAATCCTGTAGAATTGTTTGAATATGACCTAGTAACTGATCATTGTGCTCTTTCTGTAAGAAACTCAATTGCTTATGTTACTTACGGATCATCACCATTTAATCTTCAAGTCATTGATGGCTTGGAGGATAATGATCCTTTCATTGCAAATGAAATCAATAATTTTTCTGAAAACTCAAATCTGATGTGCCATGAAGATTTTTTGATCGTATGGGATTATGCTTCCTTTAGCTCAGTTGCTAAGATTTATTTACTTAATGATCCTATAACACCGGAATTATATTTTACACCGCAATGGGGTGATTGGATTAAAATATGTGATGATCTAATCTTTTCAATTTCAGATTATATTGTTTGTGTCTACGAAAACAAACCCAATAGCACTGAACCGATAGCAATTTTTAACGGATTAAATTATATCTACAATATTAATTTGATCGAACATGAAGGAATAAATTATCTCATAACAAATGAGATGGCTAATATCGGTTTATTTGAATATACTTATGTTCCCAGTTCTGCAGAAGATGAACTGCCTAAAGCAGAGATAACACTTTCTAATTATCCAAATCCATTCAATCCTGAAACAACAATTTCTTTTTCAGTAACACAAAACTCCGATTTTGTGAGTTTAGAAATCTATAACATAAAAGGACAAAAGGTAAAGAAATTAGAAATTACAAATGTGGAATTAGGAATTAATGAAGTAATCTGGAACGGCACAGATGAAAACAATAAACCTGTTTCATCCGGTGTTTATATGTATCAGTTAAAAGTAGACGGCAAAGCAATTGCCAACAAGAAATGTTTGTTATTGAAGTAACTTTTATTAGTCTCCCTTTTATGTGTTGGCTTTTCGCAGGAAAACGATCACTTCTCTTACGACTTTACTATTAGGGAGAATTAAAGAGGGTTCAGATGAGTGTTTATAGTAAATGGTGATTATGGTGAATTTTCCTAATTGAACGATGAACTTGGTAATGAAATTATGTAAACCTTACGAAGGTCAAGTTTAGAAAGAAGTCCAACAACCTTCGCAAGTGATTTAAAGGTTTATTCAAGGAACTATGATAATACTAGTATTACTCAGTAACTTCAATATTCCTATATGTTACTTCAAAACAATTGTTTAATTCAGGAATTTGTAGTAGAATATCAAGTCGCTTAACAATATTTGGCTTTATCTTTACATTACTGAATTTATAAATAAGTTGAGTACCAACACCTTCTACAACAGTTATATCTTGAATACCGTTCCATCCATTGCGATGTGTTCCCAGTTTAATATTAGGGCTACGATATTCCCTACCCTGATCATCAATAAAACGAACATACATCTTAGTTGATCTATCTAGTAATGATATTTGTTTGTCAGTACTTTCATTAGTCATATTAAAGATAATTGATAAAAATTCTCCTGTATAAAAGCAGCTTTCCAATTCGAATTTAATACCATGTTTTATTTGAGTTTGCAACAAATTAGTTTGTGGTTCTTGAGTTTTTGTTGGAATGGATTCGTTGATAAGGCTGCTATTGTTTTTTTGCATACCCTCACCCATTAGTTTGCGAATAGTTTCATCTTTTTGTATAGATACAGATGCAACAGAAAAGATCGAACCCGTCTCTGTTGAAATAAGTCTGGCATTCAATTTGACATCATTAACCAAGTCTGTTATAGAACCGGTAACTATTGCTTCAACACCAAGCAATCTACCAATACTTATAGCAGATTCTTCATCAATAAAACCTGTAATTCCTAATTTTTGTTCAGCCAGTACTTTATTTAATAGATTACGTTCAACTACTTCGAATTTATTGGTCATAAAAATACGAGTAATAAGTTCTTCTGCAATGAAGGAACCAAAATTAGTAACATTACCATTAAGATCGGCAAATTCAATTACTGCAATTTTTCTAATTTTAGATTCCTTAAAACTGGAAATGATCTGACCAGTTAGTTTATTCATCTGATCATCCAGTGTTAAATTCTTTGGTTTTTCTGTTATTGTGGTTTTGGCTGCGGGTAAACACGCTGTTAAAACAATAAAAATTAATACTAAAATAGAAAATTTTATAAATTTCATCAATTCCTCCAAGAATCTTCTTTAAAAACAACAAGTAAAAATTTAGAATTTAATGCAAGAAAATTAATTTATTTTAATCCGGAAATTATAGAAAGTAATCCCATTATTATTAGTAGAATCAGAGTCAGTTTTTTAAAATGATCTTCCTTAATCTTATGAGAAAGAAAGTTACCAACGAAGACACCAATCAATAGTCCAGGAAGAAAATTTAGAGAATAGTTCCAGACCTCTTTTGTGAAAAGACCATTTAAATAGTATACTGGAATTGTGAATAGATTCAAGATGAAGAAATAAGCAGCCAGATTACCTCTGAATGTATGCTTATCCACATTTTGATTCGAGAGAAAAAGAATGATTGGAGGACCACTGATGGAAATACTACCTCCCAGTAAACCGCTAAGCATTCCTACTGGCAACATTGCAATTTTCTCATTTTTAAACTGTCTGCGAAAACCAATAAGTAGTAAGATTCCAAAAACAAATATCATTAAGCCAATAAATATTTTGAGCAGATTTTCATTCATAATAACCAGCAAATGTGTACCCAATGGCATTGTGATTATTCCAGCAAAAAGCAGGATCCATATTTTCTTTAGATTTATGGCTTTTCTGGCAGAATAGAGGACAACAATATTGATTATCATTGAATAAATTAGTAATATGGGAACAGCTGTTTTTGGGGATATAAACAAAGTGATAAGAGGAACTGCAAGAATTGAAAATCCAAAACCGGTAAGACCCTGAAGAGTAGCAGAAAAAAGGAAAATAAATAATCCGATAAATATTAGCTGCTCCATTTTACCTCTTTATTTTTTCATTCGGATAAAAACCAAAAATAATGTACTTTTTATTTCTCATTTCTTGCCTCTGTCAGGAAACAAATTTTTCTGTTTCAATTGTGTCAAAATATTTGTTACATTTTGTATTGCTGGAATTATCCATTATGTCTTGATGCATACCACACTTGACACAAATATTGTACCCGAAATAATGCCAATTATGAAAAAAAATGTAAATAGAGAAAAAGCTATAAGAATCTTTGTTTTAATGTTTATCTTGGTGACTGTATTTTCCTGGACACAGGAAATAATAGAGAGAGAAAAACTTCCTGCTGTCGATTCTTTATTTACAGATTCATTAGAAGTTATCGAAAACCTTCAATTAGATTCACTTATTTATGTAGCAGATAGTGTAGATTACAATGTAGAAAATGAGATCATCCAATTAAGTGGGAATACTTCCGTAACTTATCATACATCAATTATAAATGCAGATACAATTATGATCAATCTGAAAAAAGAACAAGCTTTTGCAAAAGGTAAATCTTATTTACAGGATGGATCTCAGAATATGCTGGGAAGAGATATTTGTTACGATCTTCAAACTAAATGGGGTCTGGTTACCAGTGGAGCTAGTAAGTTTGATAAGGGCTATTATTACGGTACCGAGATAAGAAAAATTGATGATGATACTTACGATGTAGACGATGGAATCTTTACAACATGTGATGCTCTACATCCGCATTTTTATATTAAATCTAAAGAACTTCGATTTTATAAGAATGACAAATTTGTAGCAAAACCAATTGTATTTTATGTGAACCATTTCCCAGTTTTTGGTTTTCCTTTTGGAACATTTACTTTAAAACGCGGTAGGCAATCAGGCATATTAGTTCCATCTCCGGGTTGGAATAAAACCAAAGGAAAATATCTAGAAAACATCGCCTATTATTTTGCTTATCGAGATCATGCAGATTTTACATTAGCACTAGACTATTATGAATTAACGGGTTGGGAACTGGGTTTCCGTTCCAAATACAAACAGAGATATGTTCATAACGGCTTCTTTAATGCAATTTTACAAAAGAAGATAGATATACAAAATCCTAGAATATCTCAATATGAATGGAACATCAAGAACAGACACCATCACGATTTTGGTAATAAAACAACTTTTGATATGAACCTTAATTTTATCAGCAGCAAAAGAGTTTGGGAAGGAAGTGAAGATCTGGATGAACGTCTTGCAGAGAAGATCACATCTTCAATGGCATTTAAAAAGCCGCTTTTTAACAGTACTTTATACATCTCAGCAAATTACATCGATGATCTGGAAAACAAAACAAAAGATATTACTTTACCCAGCATGTCGTACTCACTGCCGTCCAGACCAATTTACGAGTTTTTTGTAGATGATATTGATAATATTCCTGAAAATGTTTGGTGGGAGAATTTTTCTTATTCCTACAGAGTTAAGGCAACTCATGAAGGTGATATCAATGATTCTACAGCTACGATCTGGGATGTGCTTTACGATGATACTCTTGGTCAAGACACAACCTATGCTACAGGAAATCAGCATAATTTTGGTATGAAGCATACAGCAAGCTTGAGTTATTCCTACAAATTTAAAGGCTGGCTGAATCTATCCCAATCTGTTTCCGGTAACGAAGCCTGGTTTGATAGAGATAAGAATAATGTAAGATTCGTGCGTGGAATGGATTATAACACCAATTCTTCTTTGTCATTTAATCTTTATGGAATGAAAACACTGCCAGGATTCTATATTTCTGCAATTCGACATATCATCACTCCAAGAATGAGCTTTACTTACCGCCCCGATTTCTCTGAGAATAATAGATTTTATAGTTTTGGCGGAATAGGGCTTGGCTCGTCTGTAAAAAGCAGGAAAGTTAGTTTTGCTCTGGGAAATAAATGGCAACTTAAATTTGCTGCAACAAAGAAACTTAAAGAACGTAAAATAAATGATTTCTTCAGTATCAATTCCAGTATAAGTTATGATTATGAAAAGGATAACGGATTTAGTGATATTTCACATTCATTACAGTTAAAACCGAATAAGATTACTTTTGGTATTGTTGATATTTCTACAAGTCCAAAAGGAAGTTTTTCGCAGGCTACTTATGATTTGGGAATTAATAGTTGGAATCCCCGCAAGTGGATACTAGGTGTAAAAAACTGGGATTTTAGTTTGAATTCTTCACTTAAATTATCTGGCAATGCAAATTATATTGATTACTTTCCACTTGAAAAAAATGATTTTGTGACGGGTGATTTTTTCAGTAGCGATTCTGTTGATATAGAAACAGAAAGAACTATTACTACTTTGGAAGAAATTGATGAACTAAATAGAGAAGAAAAAAGTTGGGCATTCACTGTTTCTCATATTTACAAGCTGAATAAAGCACAATATGCAATTAATGATTACACAAGCACTTTGCGCATGTCAGTTTCAGCACGTATAACCAAAAACTGGGCAATTTCATATGATAATTATATAGATCTGGAAGCAGATGAATTGGTGTCACATAATTTCATGATCACGCGAGATCTACATTGCTGGAAGATGACTTTTAAGTATACAAAACAAGGTGATTATTGGAATTATCAATTTAAATTATTTGATTTGAAATTAGAAGATGCGCTGAAATTCAGTACATCCGATCATAATTAAGGTAGAACTCACCCTGCTGTTCCTTCAACAGCAAGAGAGGGAACAACAGAAAAGCAGGAAGAGATTCATAACTCAAAGCTCTGTCTTTGAGAAAAAAGCAGGTTCATTCTTGTAGATTGAACCGAAATATTTTGGACGCATCATTATGATACGCCCTGCCAGATGTCTTTTAAAATGAAACCCTTTGTATTCCCCTTACTAAGGGGAACAGAAAGAGATATTTGCGATACTTGGAGGAATATGAAAAAAGCAGTTTTTTTAGATCGTGATGGGACTATAAATTCAGATGAACATGGTTATATAAATAAACCTGGGGATCTACATCTTTATCCCTTTGCAGCCGAAGTAATTTCCAAATTAAACAAAATGGGATATTTGGTTTTTGTGGTTACGAATCAAGCCGGGATTGCTTACGGTTATTTTA
>JAGGWC010000033.1 GCA_021157645.1 Candidatus Cloacimonadota bacterium
ATTTTCATATTGCCCAGATCACCTTTGCCATGGCGGCGAACAGAAACAGAATTTGATTCCATCTCCTTCTGCCCCACAATGAACATATAAGGTATCTTATGCATTTCTGCTTCACGAATTTTATAACCTATCTTTTCATTTTTAAAATCAATTTCGCTTCTGATTTCATTCCTTCGTAATTCTGCATTAATCTTTTTTGCATAATTAATATAACTATCAGAAATTGGCAGAACCTTAACTTGAGTCGGACATAACCAAAGTGGGAAATTCCCTGCATGATACTCAATTAGAGTCCCAAAGAATCTTTCAAGAGAACCAAGTAAAGCTCTGTGCACCATAAATGGACGGTGTGGTTGATTATCTTCACCAATGTATTCCATTTTGAATCTGGTTGGCAGATTGAAATCAAATTGAATAGTAGAACACTGCCATGAACGATTTAATGCATCTTTGATCTTAATATCAATCTTGGGACCATAAAAAGCTCCGCCACCTTCATCAACATCATAATCTATTTCTAATTTTTTCAGGGCTTTTTCTAATGATGCAGTTGCTTTATCCCAATCTTCTTTTTCGCCTACAGCTTTTTCCGGCATGGTAGAAAGGTATATTTCAAAATCTTCAAACCCGAAAGCCTTCAGTATATTCAAACTAAATTCAATAACTTCTTCGATCTCATTATCAAGCTGATCGGGAGTACAAATGATATGTGCATCATCCTGAGTAAATCCTCGAACACGCATCAAACCGTGAAGTGAACCGGAATTCTCATACCTGTAAACAGTTCCCATTTCTGCATATTTAATTGGAAGCTCTCTATAACTTCTCCTTTGGTTTTGATATATTGCAATGTGAAAAGGACAATTCATCGGTTTGAGATAATATTCCATATCATCCACTTCGATTGCACTGTACATGCTTTCTTTATAGAATTCCAGATGTCCGCTCTTTTCCCAAAGACCAGCTTTTCCAATATGCGGAGTATTCACCAAACTGTAACCATCTTCAAAATGACGCTTCTTCCAATAATCTTCTACTATTGAGCGCATCATTGCACCGTTTGGATGCCACAACACAAGTCCAGGACCAATCTCATCCGAGAATGAATAAAGATCGAGCTCTTTTCCTATTTTGCGATGATCTCTTTTTTTTGCTTCTTCCAAATTATACAAGAATGTTTTAAGTTCTTTATTGGAAGGGAAACTCACTCCGTAAATCCGCTGTAACATCTTATTATTGGAATTTCCTCGCCAGTATGCACCGGAAGTTTTCAGAAGCTTGATTGCTTTTATTTTACCGGTATCAAGGATATGAGGTCCCCTGCAAAGATCAGTAAAATTACCTTGAGTATAGATTGAGATTATTTCATTTTCATGAATATCTTCCAATAATTCCAATTTATAATCTTCTTTCAATTCAGAAAAAAGTTTAACAGCTTCTTTCTTAGAAAGTTCTTCTCTTTTATAAACAGAATTCTGCTTGGAAAGTTCTTTCATTTTTTGCTCGATCTTTTCCAGATCTTTATCGGTAAATGGTATTTCTTTATCAAAATCGTAATAGAATCCATTTTCTATAGCAGGACCAATTGTAACTTTAACGTTTGGGAAAAGTTCTTTCACTGCTTGAGCGAGAAGATGGGCAGTACTGTGCCAATATACTTCCTGTCCTTCTTTACTATCAAATTTAAAAAGTTTGATCTCAGCATCTTCTTCAATTTTGAAATCGGGGTCTACCAATTTTCCATTTATCTTTGCCACAACAGTCTGCTTTGCCAAACCATGACTTATACTTTCCGCAATTTCCAACGGAGATATATTCTTCGGATGTTCTTTTATCGAACCATCCGGAAATTTTATTTTAATGTTCATTATTACCTCTTACTCTTCTCTTTTTGCAATTTTCTTTTCAATCATTTTAGCAGCATTATCAAGAGCTTCTTCCGGTGTTAACATTCCTCTTACAACCTTCTCGATAACATGCTCTTCCAAATATTTTCTTGTTTCAAACCATTCACTGATCTGTGGTTCAAAAGTGGCATAATTCAACTGATCGTAAACAGATGCAATTTCAGGATTATTGGCAATTCTATTTTTTAGAGATTCAACTTCCATTGCACTTTTACGAACCGGCATATAATAAGTCAGCTCGCTCCATCTTGCCGTCTGCTCTGTATCCGTGAACCATTTCACAAATTCCCATGCTGCTTTCTCTTTCTTCCTATCTTCTTCATTCTTGAAAATAACAACATTCGTACCGCTGATAATATTCGTCTTAGTTTTATCAATCGGAATAGCAGAAATTCCCATATTAAAGTTAATTCCTGTTCTCAACATAAAAGCCATAGAGACACTTGAATCTTCATAAAATGCGACTTTTTGTGCTGTAAAATCTTTCTGTCCTTCATAACCCGGAGAGAGATAACCTGTTTTATCTTTATTCAAAATATTAGTGAAAAATTCTAAAGCCTGCACACCTTCTTTGCTATTGAATAGAGGTTTAGTGTTATCTTCATTCATGATCTGTCCACCGGCTTGCAGAAGTAAATTCTCAAACTGCCAGGCACTAATTTTCACAGTCGTTCCATACTGATCCATCTTGCCATCTCCATCTGTATCCTGTGTTAGTTTTTGACAATAAGTTCTAAATTCTTCCCACGTTTTTGGAGGTGTATTTGGATCCATATCATTTTGGAATAAAATATCCTTATTATAATATTGAACTCTCACACTTTTGTTAAAAGGGAAAGAAACGAGCTTCCCACCCATTTTATTACTGTTGATGAAAACCGGATAAAAATCATTCATTTCTTCCTTACCAAAGTTTGGATCTGCATTTATAAAATCTTCTATCGGAACGATTACATCTCCTTCCAGCATATTAGCTATCCAGGCCTCATAAGCTTGTGCAACATCCGGCTGATTCCCAGTTTGAAGAGAAGCCATTAGTTTTTGCGATAGAGCTGTGTAGTTTCCCATATTTACTGACTTCACATGAATATTTGGATGAGTATCATTAAATTGTTGAACCAATTCTGCCAGTGCATCACCTAAGGGTCCGCCCATTGCTTGCCAGAATAGTATCTCGGTAACTTCACTATTTACAACTTCCTTCTTTCCACAACCTAATATGATCATGCTTAATAAAATAATAAATATTGCTATTTTCTTCATTCATAACTCCTTAAACATTTTTTGGCAAATTAAAATGTGATATTCCTAAGTCAATATAATTTTGAAGTTAGAGTAATCATCTTTTTATATTAATGTAATGCAGATTCATTCTTACAGTTTGAACCAAAATATTTTGGACGCATCAGAATGATACGTCCTGCATCATTTTTTTATTTACATCATCTCATTCATTTTGATAAATAGATTTTAGTGAATTGGGAATGAGGTTTTTATGAAAAGAGAAGAATTTTCAAAAGTGAATTTAGCAACAAAACATCCCGCCAGAATAGCCCTGGCAATTGTAGAAGACAAAGATGGCAAATATAATATGATCACTCTTGAATGGTTTATGAAAACGTCTATAAAACCACCAATGTTCGCAATCTCAATTGGTCATACAAGATATTCTCATGAATGTTTACAGAATGTACGATTTTTTAATTTGTGTTTTCCTGCTAAAAAAATGATAGATGTCTCAAATATCTGCGGTTCAAAGTCCGGAAGGGATATTGATAAATTTGGAGAAACTGGTGTTAAATGGTTTAGTGGAAGACTTGCAAAGTTGCCGATTCTAAAGGAAGCTAAAGCCAATTTTGAATGTAAAGTAATTACTCAAGTAAGAAGTGGTGATCATACAATTTTTGTAGGAGAAGTAAAACATAGTTGGTTGGATGAAGAAAAGGAAGTGCAGACAGTTAAGGATTTGGTGTAAAATTTTATCACGGATGAACACGGATTTACACGGAATTAAAAATGTGTAGTGGCAGATCACCGATCTGCCTTATTGCTGACAGTTCATTGAACTGTCACTACATAAACAATTGTATCGATCTGTTTTTATCGTAGCTCAGACATTCCTGTCTGAGCACACAAGCTCAGAAATGAACGTACTACTCTATTTCAACAACAAACATTTTTTCGAAGCAATAACTTCATCATCTACATTTAATTGATAGAAATATATTCCTGATGCAACTGGTTGATCGTTTTGATTATTCCCATCCCAAACAACATTATTA
>JAGGWC010000232.1 GCA_021157645.1 Candidatus Cloacimonadota bacterium
CATTATAATGTAATTTCAGCATTGCATAAATCGTTGAGAGGAAGCGATCCTCAAGCTGGATTATACTGGCTTGCTCGAATGCTTGAGGCGGGAGAAGATCCGCTTTATGTAGCTCGCCGTTTGGTGCGATTTGCTTCTGAGGATATCGGACTTGCTGATCCGAATGCACTTGTTCAGGCAATAGGTGCTAAAGATGCCTGTCATTTTTTAGGAATGCCGGAAGCAAATGTTGCGCTGGCGCAATTGGTGGTCTATTTAGCCACCGCACCAAAAAGCAACGCACTTTATACAGGTTACAAAAAAGCGGCTGATGATGCCAAAAAAACAAGCCACCTCGGTGTCCCTCTCCACATTCGAAATGCTCCAACTAAGTTGATGAAAAATCTTGATTATGGTAAAGATTACAAATATGATCATACGTCAAAAAATGCTTATAGTTATCAAAAATATTTCCCTGATAAAATGAATGAAAAGCAATATTATAAACCTTCCAAATTCGGTTATGAAAAAGAGGTTCAGAAACGTTTGGACTGGTGGAAAAAATTAAGAGATGAAAGTAAATCGTAAAGACGCAATATTTTGCGTTTCTAATAAAATATGAAATATAAAAATAAGTATCGAATTGAAACAACCCGACTACCTTCTTGGGATTATGGAGCAAATGCTCCATATTTTGTAACAATTTGCACAAAAAATAAAAGAATGTTCTTCGGTAGAATCATAAATAATATTATTAAATTATCACCACTTGGCAAAATTGCACAGAAGTATTGGTTAGAAATTCCTAAGCATTTTCCTTTTGTAGAATTGGATGAATTTATAATCATGCCAAATCATATTCATGGAATTATCATTATTAACAAATCCATTGTAGAGACGCAACATTTTGCGTCTCTACATAAAAATAAATTTGGACCACAATCACAAAATTTAGCATCAATTGTTCGTGGATATAAATCTGGCGTTACAATGTATGCTAGAAAAAACAATATCGAATTTGATTGGCAACCAAGGTATTATGATCACATCATTAAGAACTATAAATCATGGGAAAGAATACAACAATACATTCTGCAAAATCCAAATAATTGGTTAAATGATGAATATCAAGTTTAGGGACAATTCATAAATTGCCCAAAATATCGTGTGATCCGTGAATCACCCCTACCTATCTATCCATTTATCAATTATTACAGGTTTATATTTTTCAAATTTATCTAATATGTTTTTGGGATCGGTATCAACAATTATTGCATTACGGTGTTCTTTTTTTACAAACCGCATTTCTACTGATTTATCAAAAAACTTGAGCAGTTCATCATAATATCCGTTCACATTAAGAATTCCACAAGGTTTGGTACTGTATCCGATCTGTGACCAGGTAAGCATTTCCAGCAATTCTTCAAAGGTTCCAAATCCGCCAGGTAAGGCAATAAATCCATCTGAAAGCTCAAACATTTTTGCTTTCCGCTGATGCATAGTATCTGTAACTATAAGTTCTGTAAGGTTGGGGTGTTGAATTCTATCTTCGAATACCTTAGGCAATACACCAATAACCGATGTAGCACCAGCAAGAGCACCTTTTGCAACAGTACCCATTAAACCTAGATTTGAACCACCATAGACTAAACCAAATCCACGAGAAGCTATCTCTTTGCCCAGCCGGTTTGCCATTTGTAAATATGCAGGATTAGCTCCGGGACTTGACCCGCAAAAAACACAAATATTTTTCAATTTATAATTCGCTAACCATTAAGTCTATTCTGAATTTTGATGACGTGACCTTTTTCTTGTTTTCTTAATAATTCAAAAATTTTTAACACATTATCATTTAATTGAGTCAATGTCATCAACATTGCGTATGTTTGTTCAGTATTGATCTCTCTTTGTAAGGCAATGTTTAAAACTTCACTACTTGTAAAATCTTTTTCAATTTTTTCAGTATTTACTATTGCAGAAAATAGGTCTATATCTAGTGAAATCTTTTGATCTAATTCTTTTTGAGTTAAAGCACCTTTTTGCCTTAGATTTCTTAAATGGTTATAATGATCTGTTTCATCATTGGCAAGTTGTGTTAAAAGATCTTTAACTTCTTCATCAAAAATGATTTCTTTTGCTTTTGAATAAAACGTATAGCTTTCTAATTCTATTTTTTCAGCATATTCTATGATTTCATTTAAAGAAAGTTCTCTCATTTTTCCTCCACAAAATTTTATAGTAATTATATATTTATCCCATAAGGATTGGTTATATATTCTCTTAGTAATTTTACTTCAGATTCCGATTGATCTAGAACTTCCTTCAGTAAATCACCAATTGAGAGAAGTCCGATTACTTTCTCTTTGTCGATAATGGGTAAATGCCTGATCCTTTTATTTATCATTACTTTCATGGCGTAGGAAAGAGTGTCATCGGCGGTTCCTATTATTAAGTTTTCCTTGGTAGTCATCACTTCTGCAATTTTAATTTTATGATTGTCTTTCTTATCATCAGAACATTTAGATAAAATATCTCGTTCAGTTATTATGCCTTCCAATTTTCTATCTTCGTTCATTACAAGAAGTGAACCAAAATTATGTTTGTTCAATAATTTGATTGCTTCAGAGACTGTCTTATTGGAATCGATCGTAACGATTTTACCACTTTTCTTTTCTAATAGTTTACTTAATTTCATTTTCTACCTCATTATACTGGTTGTTTATCATTCATCATATTTTCAGGAATGTATCAATTGCCTTTGCAGCAATATGACCATTAGCAATTCCATGAATTACATCTGGACCTTCGATAATATCTCCACCAACAAATAACCATTTTAGATCAGATTGGAAGTTCTCATTCACTTGAATCCTTCCACGCGGACTAAACTTCAATCCGGATTTTGTTTCTTCTGAAAGATAAGATAGATCCATTCCTTGTCCAATTGATTCGACGATCATATCAGCTTTGAAGAATTTTTTCTGATCCTCATCGAATTTGGGATTGAATCTACCCTCTTCATCAAATACAGAAAGACACTTAACAACATGAAGACCCTTGATCTTTCCACCACTAATTTCAATTTCTTTGGGTCCCCAACCAGGATCAATAATCGCTTTTTCTTCACGGGCTTCGATAACTTCTTCTCGATCTGCCGGCATAATATCTTCTGTTTCCAGAGATGTAGTCAGAACTTGCACTTTCCCAAATTTTTGGTTTTGTAATCTTGCTAAGGTTCTGGTAATATCCATGGCAACATTACCGCCACCAATAACTACGATATTTTCTGCGACATCAATTTCATTTCCGAGAGAAACTTCCCGCAATAAATCTGTTGCAAAATATACTCTTTTGTCGTCTGCTCCCGGAATTCTGGTACTTCTGCCAAGATGAAGTCCTGTGCCAGCAAATACTGCATCGTAATCGGAATGCAATTGTTCCAAAGAAATATCTTCGCCAACTTTTGTGTTAAATTGAATTTCCACACCAAGCGATTTGATGTAATCATAATCTTTATCGATCTGATCGTAAGGAAGACGATATTCAGGAATACCATATCTTGCCATACCACCTGTATCCGGCAAAGATTCAAAAATTTTGATTTTGTAACCCATTATTGCTAGATAATAAGCTGCGGAAATACCAGCTGGTCCTGCTCCGATTATTGCTACTTTCTTATTCAGGATAGGATCTTCCAAATGCTCAGTTCCCAAAACTTC
>JAGGWC010000144.1 GCA_021157645.1 Candidatus Cloacimonadota bacterium
AAAAAGAAAGTTTGGGATGGTAACCAGTGGTTCTGGAATGAAGATATTCCAGATCCGGAATATTGGTATTATGAAGGACAAGAAAGACTTTATGGATCAATATCTACATATCCAACAGCATTGTTTGTTGATCCATTCGGAATGGTCTGGATAGGAACTCAAGATGCAGGGATTACAATTTTTGATACTAGTAGAGATAAATTCACAAACCTTACAACTGAGAATACTTCACTGATCTCAAATTCAATTACAGATTTTGCTTACGAACCTAAAACAGGAACATTATATATTGGAACAAGTTCTGGAGTGAACTCTGTAGAAATTGGGATTTCAGCGGAGATGAACGAAGAAACAGAACTCTATGAAACAATTGTATTCCCAAATCCATTCTATCCTGAAAAGGATAATATTATAAGAATCGTGAACAAAGGATCGATTACAATGCCAAAAGGTGACACCTATTGTAGAATATTTGATTTGAATGGTGATCTTGTAATGGAAATTGAAAAAGATATTTATGAACAGTTTAGTTGGGATGGAATGAACAAGACTGGAGCAAAATGTGGTTCGGGAATATATTTTTATGTGATCTCAGCTTCGGAAGGACAAACTTCAAAAGGAAAGATAGTTCTTGTTAGATAATCTAAGATGAAGAAAAAAATATTATTTCTATCTGCTTATAATTCTCCTTTTGTAGTAAACGATTTTGAAATTTTACAAAACCATTTTATTGTTAAGAATCTGGATCTTTCCAATAAAAGTAAGCTTGCTTATTTTTTATTAATTTTCAAGGAAATCTTACGAACAGATATAGTTTATTGCTGGTTTGCAGATTTTGCAGCTTATTTAGCTGTAAAAATGGCGCGATTCTTTCATAAAAAAATCATTGTCGTTGTTGGCGGCTACGAAGTTTCTAATCTTCCTGGCTATGGTGGATTAACTAATAAAAACAGAGCTTCAAGACTTAAATATACACTCAACAATGCAACAAAAGTTATCACGATTTCAGATTTTAGTAAGGCAGAAATAGAAAATCTGAATTTGGATATAAATGCTCAAAAGATAAGCATTGGAATAGAGCTTCAAGAAAATTTAGTTCCAAAAACAAATACTATTCTTACGGTAGGAAGTGTAACAAAGAGCCATTATAAGTTGAAGGGGCTCGATACTTTTGTAAAAGTATCGTTACAGTTTCCTGAATATGAATTCAAAATCATTGGGAATTATGATGAAGAAATAAAAGAGAAATTATTAATAATAAATCCTAGAATTAAACTTACAGGTAAATTGGAACATGGTAAATTATTGGACTTAATGAAAGAAGCAAAGATTTATTGCCAACTATCTCAGCGTGAATCCTTTGGTCTATCTGTTTTGGAAGCTATGAATTTAGGATGTATTCCGATTGTAACAAAAGTAGGAGCGTTACCTGAACTTGTTGAGAATAAAGATTATCACTGCGTTTATGGAGATATAGTCAGCACTATAACGGCAATTCAGAAGGCAATAAAAACGGAGCGGAAAGAAGAAATAATTAAACATGTGAAAGAAAAATATACTTTAAAACAACGCGAAGAAAAACTGATCGAGTTGATAAAGCAAATACTATGAAATTGAAAATAGGTTTAACAACTCTGCAACCGGGCTGGGAAATAATCCTTAAGCAGGAAGGTTTGAATTTTGAAGAAATAAGCTTGGATGATCCTGTCAATGTTGATGATTGTTCTGTGCTGATCATCAATGAGCAAATTTATCAACAGCAAAAAAAACATCTATATTCATTTTTGAAAAATGGTGGAACTGCGATCATTAATTCTGAAATATTTGCTAATTTCAACAATTTGAAATTGCATTCAAAAACAATTGAATATTGTATTCCAAACACTAACTCAATCTTTGCAGATATTGGATTAATTGATTTTTATACAAGATTTCATTGGTTGAAATCAAAAGAAATCCAATATTTGGATTCCAATCTGAAAATCCAGTTTCAACAAATTGGGGAAGGATATCTATTATTATTACCATTCGATGTGAATTCTCTGATTCTAAATACTGATGTTAAGCGAAAAAAAATATTGGTTGATAGAAAGGAACTTCCTTCTGAAATAGTTGCTAAAGTATCGAAAGGTAAGATCAGACAGATTATTTCACGATGCTTTCGTTTCTTATATGATAAACGAAATATTCCATTTATTCAACTGGGGAAGTACCCTAATAATTGGCAAAATCTTTTTATGTTTCGCGTTGATACGGATTTTTGTTCAGCAAAAGAGGCAATTGCTTTATATAAACTTTGTAAAAAACATAAAATCAAAGGAACCTGGTTTGTGGATACTGTTTCTAAAGAAACTATTCAACATGTTTATTGTAAAATGACAAATCAGGAAATTGCGCTGCATTGCCGTCGTCATCTTGTTTTCCCCGATTATGAAACTAACAAAGAGAATATTGAAAATGGTTTGAATGATTTGCAGGTGGAAGGAATAGATGTTACAGGTTTTGCTGCTCCGTTTGGAGAGTGGAACGAAAATCTTGCAAAAGTTTTAGAAGAGAAGAACTTTCAATACTCTTCAGAATTTTGTTTGAATTATGATGATCTTCCATTCTATCCTGTACTAAATCAAAAAAATACATCTGTTCTACAAATAGCAATTCATCCAATGAGTACTGGTAGAATGCGGCGTTCACATTTTTCCAAGACTGAAATGTGGGAATATTATAAAGATTATATTGAAGAATGTATAAAAATTGGATCCCCAATATTTATTTACCATCATCCGTCGCATGGTAACCTTAAAATTATTGAAAAAGTATTTGAATTTATCAATGAGAATAAAATTAATGTTCTAACGTATCAAGAATATGCGGATTGGTGGGAAAAAAGAGATAAATTTAAGATCGAGATGAATTACAATGATAATGAGTTATCGTGTGAAATAGATAAAATTCCAGAAGATATTTTCTTGAGAATAACCAAACAAGATGAATTTGCATTGGTTGGAATTAATAAGAAAATAAATTTGAAAGATTTAAATTGGCAAAAGATTGAAAAGCTTAAATTAAAATCAAATTTGAAAAGAATTCGAAAATGGCATTGGAGAGATACTTTATACAACTACGAATCAAAAAAAGGAAAGAAAAATAAATG
>JAGGWC010000107.1 GCA_021157645.1 Candidatus Cloacimonadota bacterium
CTAGAAGGAGTTTACCTTCATTTATAATAATATCCTGTGAACAACCTATTATTGAACTTTTTGTATGTGCATCGGAATTTCCTTCCATATGCCGGAATTCAGGAAGATCCGGTGATATTCTGTTCAAAGCGAGAATCAGGTCATGCTGTACATCGGGATCTGCATTTTCATTGATGGTTACAGCAGCAGTTGTATGAGGAATGAAAATGGTAACTCTTCCTTCTAAAATATCTGAATCAGCTACAAATTGTTTGATCTCAGAAGTGATATCTATAAGCTGTTCATGTCCAGTTGTCCGCACAGAAATCTTTTTGATCATATATATCCTTTTTTTTAATTATTTCAATTTTCAAAATCTTTATAAGTTATTTTATGTCAAATCATATCATTTGTCTTGACGAATAATATCCAAATTCGATAACTTCACAAAGCTTTTAATAAGAATTTCATTCAACTGAGATTTGGAAAGTTTGATCTCATTTGTAACCTTTCGGATCTTTTATGTTAAATCTTTATAAAGGTTTAACAATTTTAAAATGAAATCTCATTTCGATGGAGGAATTAATGAAAAATCTACATATTTCAGATAAAGGAAAAATTCTTACCGGTGTATGTGCCGGGATTGGAGAATCATTTGGAATTAATGCTAACATGGTAAGAGGAGCTTTTCTTATTTCTTTATTTTTTGGTTTCTCAGGATTTATTATCTATCTATTTTTGGCAGTTATCCTGCCCAAAGGAGAAAAGCAGCCGGAAGTGATCGACGAAGAAGATCAAGAAGAGAAAGAAAAAACAAAGATCGTTAGAAGTTGGGATAAAAGAATGTTAGCAGGTGTCTGTGGGGGATTTGCAAACTATTTAGGTTGGGATGTAAGTTTTATACGTATAGTATTTGTAGCAATGACTATGGCTGGTGGAATCGGATTATTTCTGTATCTTTTCTTTTGGTTCATTTTCCCTAACGAAGAATAAAATAATAAATATCTGGAGGAATTATGCCAATTGTAACTTTAGAAAACGCCGGAACACTTACCGTTGAACAAAAAACTCAACTTATTAAAAAGCTTACGGATGTAGTCGTGGGAGTAACCAATAAACCTGCAGCTGCTGTTTATGTGCGGATTGATGAAGTCCCAAGGGAGAATTTTGGTGTAGGTGGAAAGAGCCTGGGTTAGTTTTAGAATTGTCATTCTCGAGCTTGTGTCATCCTGAGCCTGACGAAGGACGAGGGGGAACGAATCTTGCATGTTGTTCTTTGGAAGGATTTCTTCCTAAATAAGGAGATTCTTCATGAGAGAATTCTTCGAAGAGTTCCTCAGAAAGACAGTCTCTTAATATTGTTATAAAACTAAAAAATTTATTTAAAACGGAGAAACAAAATGAAATTACGGTTTATTATTTTTTTAATGGTTATTATTGTCTCACTCTCAGCACAGATCTCTGATCCGATTGAAATAAATGGAGACTATCCTGATAAAAAGAGCAGTGGACAGAGAGCTTATCAAATTATTGATGGAATATTTTACATTACATATCAATATCAGTATCAATATATTTATTTTACTAAAATCAGCGATCAAAACAACCAAACTCATATAATTATTGATACTTTAGATATTTGGTACGATAGTTTTACAGATCCGGCAATTCAAGTTTTGGAAAACGGCGATATTATAATTGTCTATTCAGAAATTGAAAGTTCCGATTTGGGATATTTAAAAATTGCCAGATCTACTGATGATGGAGAATCTTTTAGCGTCGAGGCGATTGAGATAATTAACTTTGGCGATCCGCATATTGTTCAGAGTGATGATGGTTTAGATATCTGTTATTCAAATAGCCTGCAAAAAAAAAGCTTAGCTGAATTTCAACACTTCACCGAATTTGAAGCCACAGAAAATGCTGATGGAGGAATTGCCGCATCACGTTTACCATTTAGTGGTTCGGATGAATTGTATGGACCAGTACATTCCAATGATGATATCTGGGTTCAGCAAGCTGGAGGTGGAACTAATAACGGTTGGCCTACCTTTCATAGTATGGTTACAACTGCAGGTAGACTTATGCATTATCCCTCGGGTGGATTGCTGATTAATACTGCACCGATGGATGATATATTCCTGGGTGGTTGGGAAGAAGAAATTGAACCGTATGAATGGGATTTATCTGATCTTCATTCTAACTCAATCCAATTGGGGACTCCGGATACCGATATTGTTTATGTAAAACTTCACTATGGTGTTTTTGATTGTATGTTCGGTGAGATCGAACAGGTAGGAGTTGACACTTTTGGTGTGTATAGCTGGTTCCCGCATAATGCGGAAGAAGCAAATGCTGTTATAAATAATGGTGGCAACTGGTATGAAGATGCCGATCATATCTGGACAAATCAGATTGCTGTCTACGATACTAACTGGACAGGTGTATATTATCAACCTGCCCAGAATCAATCTTTTTGGATTGATTGTGAACTTTGGATCGAAGGCAGTGTTTATGGAGCACAAACATGGGCAAGCTCAGATACTATATATATTGTTGGTGATATTACTTATGACAATACTCCCATTGGTTCACCACCTGATGACCCAATTCAGACAAACCTTATAGATTATTTCGGACTTGTTTCAGAAGAGAGGATATTCATCAGGTATAAACACAAAGATCCTTTTAATAATATGGAATTACGTGATGATAATTGTGATAATATTATGCTTTACGGTGCTTATGCTGCTTTGGGAGTGGGAGACACTCTTGTTTATGGAGATATGGCGTGTCATTACGATGGATTATTTACTCCTCAATATCAGCATCCGCATGGTTCCACACCCAATTTTACAGCGCTGAGCCCTTACACATTACAAGAAACTCTTTATACTTATGTAGATCTGCATAAATATGTTTTCCCGCAATCTGTATTACCACCGGAATTAGCAGGTTTTAATCTTCATGGCGGTTCAGGAAATCCATGTGGTTTCCCTAACGAAAGTAATGCATATATAAATTCATATCCTAACAACATTCCCGCTAGTTACATTTATCCTCATGGAACTGACTATCCATGGTATAATCCTGTTTGGCCGGAATCCTCGGATGATATAGTTTTTGAAAGAGGACAAATAACAATGTTTGGATCATTAGCACAAACACGTCGAGGTTATACTTATCGCTCTGGAAGTGACCCGTATAATCATCCTGATGAGAATGAATGGGATCTGGATGAATATCATTTTGATGGGAATCATCCATCAACAGGATATAATAAAAATTATTATGGTGATGCTCGGTTTGCTTTCGTTCAACCTCCAAATTTTCCGAGAGTTATTCAAACTCCGGAAGTTCCCAGAAATATTAATGTGTTTCACTCTTCCAATAATGGGCAGAACTTTTCTGAATCTCATGTTGAGGAAGTGGGTGAGATGTTACAATCTCTTTGGATGGATTCTGATGGAGAGAGTGTTTTAATTGCCTACCAAACTGCGACTGATATTTCTCAATTTCATTTTCTAATTTCAGATGATAACCCGCAGGAATATGAACATTATGTTGTGGATAGTGAAGGGAGCAAACTTAAAAATGCACACATACTTGGGGATGAAATTTATGTTTTATCTGAATTAGGTTTCAACGATCAAATTTATTGTTACCAGATCGGGAATCCCATACCGGAATTGATCCAGAGTTTTGATCCTGGATTTCATTTAAGTGATTTCACGGTTGGTGAATCCGGTGCTCTTTCCTATGTTCATGAAATATGGTATATACCGGATGAACTACATCTTGATTTTCTATATAATGATGAGAGTGGAACAATGGCTGGAATTGCGAACTGGGCTTATCCCTTTAATAATATCTCTTATTATGATTCAGAGATCAGTATTCAGCTTGATGAGAATAATACAGCTTATTCTACTATTTTATTAGATTCTAATACTAATAATTATTCTCAA
>JAGGWC010000085.1 GCA_021157645.1 Candidatus Cloacimonadota bacterium
AAATGCTTATGAATATCCCTAAAAAAGCTTGCAACAAACGGTTAATAATTGGGCAATTATTCATTGACAGTAAAAAACTCATTATTTATTTGGATAAGCTTAAAATAAAATTTTAGCAGAGGTAAAATAGATATGAAAAAAGTAGAATTTGCTCTTATTGGTTGTGGTCGAATTTCAGCTAGACATTTTGAAGCTATCGAACAAATTAAAGGTGCAGAAATTATTGCCTGTGCAGATATTATTAAAAACCGTGCAGCGGATTCTGCAGAAAAATTTAAGGTTAAAACTTATTATACAGATTATAAGAAAATGTTAGATGAAGAAAATGTAGATGCTGTAATAATATGCACTCCAAGTGGTATGCATCCACAAATGGGAATTGAAGCTGCTAAAAGAAAGATCAATGTAATTACAGAAAAACCAATGGGTATTGATTTAAAATCTGCAGATGCTCTTGTAAAAGCTTGTGATGATAATCAGGTTGAACTTTTTGTTGTGAAACAAAACCGTTTGAATCCAGCCATTCAATTACTTAAGAAAGCAATTGATAAAGGAAGATTCGGAAGATTATTCAGTGCTAATGCAACTGTACGCTGGACTCGTCCTCAAAGCTATTATGATTTGGCTAAATGGCGTGGAACCTGGGAATTTGATGGCGGTGCTTTCATGAATCAAGCTTCTCATTATTTTGATCTTATTCAATGGTTGATGGGACCAGTAGAATCTGTAATGTCATTTACTGCAACCTTAAACCATAATATTGAAACTGAAGATATGGGAACAGGTATTATACATTTTAGAAATGGAGCACTCGGGACAGTGGAAGTTACAATGAATACATTCCCAAAAAATTTTGAAGGCTCTATCACTATAATGGGTGAGAATGGCACAGTTAAAATTGGCGGGATTGCTGTTAACCAAATTGATTATTGGGAATTCAAGGATTATGACGATGATGATAAATTGATTCAGACCGTAAAAACCGATCCTAAAAGTGTTTACGGCTTTGGACATTTTGGTTATTTGCAGAATGTTGTAGATGTTCTCCGTGGAGAAGATACTCCAAATACAGATGGTAGAAGTGGTAGAAAATCACTTGAACTGATTTTGGCAATGTACCAATCAGCAAAAAATGGAAAGAAAATAGCACTTCCATTGAGATAATAAAAAAGAGGGATAATTTTGTTAGTACAAGAATATTTTAAAACACGTTCACGACTTTTAGAGAAAGCTCTGAATCAATATTTAGCACCATCAGACAGGTATCCTGAGCAGCTTCATGAAGCAATGCGATATAGTGTTTTCAGTGGTGGAAAACGAATGCGGCCGATTCTATTCTTTGCAACTTATGAAATGCTTATCGGCAGAAAAAACATTAATCGTTTAGCAAGATTAATGCCTGTTGCTTGTGCGTTAGAATTAGTTCATACAGCTTCTCTTATACATGATGATCTGCCAAGTATTGATAATTCTTCAGAACGCCGTGGTATTCCAAGCTGCCATGAAAAATTTGGAGAGGCAACAGCAATCTTAGCAGGAGATGCTCTGATTACAAAAGCAATTGAACTTCTAACCGAGATAAGTAATAAAAAAGTGGCTATTGATTGTATACATGTTCTCTCTAAAGCAGTTTCTACACGAGGAATGATTGGTGGTCAGGCAGTTGATATTCTTTCTGCAAAGAAAAAAGTGAATATCAATACACTTCGTTATGTACATCTCAAGAAAACGGGTGCTTTGCTACAAGCAGCGATGGAACTTGCCTGTGTGATTGAGGGAGCCGAGGAAAATCTTACAATAACACTTAGCAATTTTGCTTTGAATCTTGGTCTTGCTTATCAGATAGTGGATGACATTCTGGATGAAGTAGGAAGCTTTGAAGTTCTTGGGAAAAATCCTGGGGGAGATTCCAGAGGTCACAAAGCTACTTATCCATCTCTGTTAGGTCTAGAAAAATCAAAGATGAAAGCAGAAAAACTTCTCAGGGATTGTTATAATTTAGTAAAAAACATGAAAGCAAATGACATTCTATTGGAATTTGTAAATATAGTAAAAGATCGGTTGCCATAAAATTTCAAAATGTCTTATATTAAGATTATTCGCCCCTTTAATTGCTTGTTTGTGATTCTCTCAGTTTTTTTTGGGGCATACTATCAGTCATCAATCAGTAATTTATTCCCTATAATATTTGCTGCGCTTTCTGCAGTTCTAATCGCTGCTGCAGGTTATGTAATTAACGATTTCTTTGATATTCCAATTGATATTATCAACCGGCCTGATAGAGTTCTACCTTCCGGTAAAATAAATCCCAAAGCAGCATATATTTATTCCGTAATGCTTTTCATATTTGGGATAACTGCGAGCTACTTTACTCATAATTTTTATTGTGTGATCATTGCCATTGTAAATAGTATTCTTTTGTTTAGTTATGCGAAGACATTTAAAATGAGCTTTCTAGCTGGGAACATTCTTGTTGCTTATACAACTGCAAGTACATTCCTATTTGGTGGATTATGTAATGATAATGTAAAGAATTCTATGATCATTGTCATTTTTGCTTTCCTATATACTTTTATAAGGGAAATTGTGAAAGACGGTGAAGATATTGAAGGTGACATCAAATTAAATGCCAATACGCTTGCAGTGAAAATAGGAAGGAAGAATATTGCAATTGTATCTATTTTCCCAGCTTTAGCAATCATTCTCTATTCAATATTCCTTTTTACAAAAAATATAATTGTTATGAAAGTTTTTATAGTTTTTACGGTAGGGGTATCTCTACCTCTCACCATTCTAATAGTTTATATTCTAAGAAAAAGTGAAATGAGAAGATTTGCAAATGCTTCATCTCTGATGAAAATAAATATGTTAATGTTATTAATAATTTTATGGGTTGGTTAATATGAAAGTTTATGATAAACTCTTGGAACTTGCAAAAAAACAAGCTAATTATTTTTGTCTATTAGATCCGGACGAATTAGAGGCTGATAAAACAAAAGATTTTGCTAAGATATGCGAAGAAAATGGAGCTGATGGATTGCTTGTTGGTGGAAGTATTATGGTGAATAATAAATTCCAATCAAATTTAAAACTCATCAAAGAAAGCGTGAATATTCCTGTTTTAATATTTCCAGGAATCTTTGATTTTGTGTCTCCTCATGCTGATGCTTTACTTCTGTTAAGTGTTGTTACCAGTCGTAATCCGCAAATGTTAATTGGTGAGCAAGTTCGTGCTGCACCATTAATAAAATATTATGGTTTGGAAGCCATTGGCACAGCTTATATGATAATTGAATCTGGAAATAGTACTTCTGTTCAATTCATGAGTGGTAGTTTACCTCTTCCAAGAACAAAAAATGATCTTGCTGTTGCACATGCATTAGCTGGGCAATATCTTGGAATGAAAATGATCTATATGGATGCAGGTAGTGGGGCAAAATATGCTGCAACAGATGAAATGGTTGCTGCAGTTAGAAAGAATGTTGATCTTCCAATTATTCTTGGTGGAGGGATAAAAACCCCTGAGGTGGCAATGCAAAAAGCAAAAGCAGGTGCAGATTTTATTGTAACCGGAAATGTGCTTGAGAATAATCCTGATCCAAAATTGATTAGAGAATTTGCAGATGCAATTCATAGTATAAAAAGATAATGATAGATATTCATACACACATTATTCACAATTGTGATGATGGTTCTAATAGTCTTAAACTTTCCATCAAACAGATCAAAAATATGATTGATAAAGGTGTAACGGATATTGTGCTTACACCACATTATATGAATATCTATGTTCAAACAGATGCAAAGATAATTAATAAACAATTTAAAGAATTATCAGAAGCTACTGCTGATTTGAAAGTAAATCTCCATAAAGGCGGAGAGATATTTCTGAATCCTGGAAGCAATTATAAAATTGATAAGAAACTTTGTATTGGGAATACTTCCTATATTTTGGTTGAGACAAATATGGGTGAATTTACTCCAGGCGTTTATGAGTTGCTTTTTAAATTAGTAAAAAAAGGATTCCGACCTATTCTTGCTCATCCCGAACGCTATAATTATATTATGAATAATCCTGAAATAGCGGAAGAATTCATGTATAGAAATATTTATCTTCAAGTTAATGCTGGTAGTATTATGGGAATATATGGGCAAAAAATTAAAAAAACGGCTTGGATTCTATTAGAAAATGGATTTGCTCATTTCCTTGCATCAGACAATCATTGTAGAACTGATGAATATATACTTCCTTTAGCTATAAAAGCAATTCGTAATAGAATTGATGATTATACTGCTGAACTTCTAACTCAGATCAATCCAAAGAAAATGTTGAATAATGAGAAAATAAACTATTTTTATCTAAAAAAGCAACCAGTTAAAAAGAAAGGATTTTTTGAGAATATCCTGAGGAAATTATGACAAGTAAATTATTAATAACTGGAATTAGTGGATTCATCGGACGTAACGTTCTTAGACAATTGGTACAAAGTCACGATAGTATTACTGCAATAATTCGTCCAGGAACTAAACATCAGAGAATTGAAGAATTCATTGATAAAGTTAAATTTGCAGAAATCGATCTTGCAGATATTCCTACGTTAAAAGAATATCTTGATGAGAATTCTTTTGAAACAATAATTCATATTGGTGCAGTTAGAGGTGGTCGCAAATTAAGTAATTCTGATTATTTTGATGCAAATGTAAATGCAACAGAACAGCTTGTGATCAATGCAAGAGATAATGATTCAAAATTTATATTCTGTTCTTCTGTTGGTGTGTTTGGTGCCATTCCCCTTGAATTACCCGCTAATAATTTTACAAAAAGACAAGAAGATAATTACTATCATTTTACGAAGATCAGAGCAGAAGCAATAATCCAAAAATATGTTCTTTACGGATTGAAAGCAGCAATTATTAGACCTTCGATCACTTACGGAACAGATGATTACGGATTCCCATTTACACTAACAAAATTAATTGATAAAAAACTTCTTTTCCTGCCTGATCAAGATGTGATTATTCATTTAGCAAATATTAATGTGATCACTCAAGCTTTTTTAAGATTAATCGAAATAAATTATCAACCGGGAGTTTGTTATAATGTGGCAGATAGCAATCCAGTAGAATTACACAAACTTACTGAGTTTATCAATAATGAACTAAAAGGAAAACCTTATTCTTCCAAAAGAAATCTTGATTTAAAATATTTTAAAAAGGGAGAGAAGATAGCAAAATTTTTCAAGAGTGAACTCTGGATTGCCCGTTTCCAATTGATATCGAGAAATTGGTATTATGATGTAGAAAATAGTTATACTGATTTGAGTTTGAAGGAAACTGATACAATCCCAAATTTCAAGATCGTTACAGATTGGTATAAGAATCTGAGATCAAAATAATATAGGTAAACTAATGGCAATTCCAATATTGAAGAACTGGGAAAAATATTTTATTAACATCGATGAAGGTCTTGGCTCATCTTACGAAAGAATTGTATTGAATAACAAGTTAAAATCCATTTGTAATCACTTTAATATTTCAACAATTCTAGAAGCTCCAAGTTTTGGATTCACCGGATTATCTGGAATCAATAGTATGAGCTTAGCAAAAAATGGGAAGAAGATAACACTTGTAGACAATGATAAAAAGCGAATCGAGTTGATTAATAAAGTATGGGAAAAGATGGAACTTCCGCTCACAATAGAATATTTAAAAGAATTTAATTCTCTATCTTTTGCAGATGATTCATTTGATCTTAGTTGGAATTTTTCTGCACTCTGGTTTGTAGATGATCTTTCTATTTTTCTTAAAGAACTTACCAGGGTTACATCACAAGCAATATTATTATGTGTTCCTAACAGAAGTGGAATTGGATATATCTCCCAGAAAATCCTCGGATTTAAAGAACTGAAAAAATATCTAAAAGAAGAAAATATTTTACCAAGAAATATAAAAAGAGAAATGAAAAATAACAACTGGATGTTGATTGATAACAATTATATTGATTGTCCACCATGGCCTGATATTGGAATGCCGAAAGAAAAATTCCTGAAGATATTCGGATTAAGCTGGTTGATAAAAAAGAAAGAACATATACCAATGACGATCATGGATTATTATAGTGGAAAAGATCCTGATTTTCCTAAAAAAATGATGTCTCATTCCTGGTTTGAAAAAAAAGCTCCAAAAATATTGAAAACATTTTGGGCTCATCATAAATATTTTCTCTTCATACCCGAGAAAAGGAGATAAAATTGAAAACAAAATGGTTTTATCCGATTGTTGCTTTTGTTTTTTTCTTAGTGTATCTTTTTATATGGACAAATGGTGAATCACTTATTGAAATATTAATTGGCTCAATTATTATTACTTTGTTTGTGACTATTGTCTCGTGGTTTAAACGGAAAAAATGAAAAAGAATGCCCTTAATTGGATAGTTGGAATAGCTCTTGGTGCTATCTTCCTAATAGCCTGGATACGCATTGTGGATTGGCAGGAATTCCTTAGCTATTTCCGGGAATTTAATCTCAAAATGGTTTTGGTATTTTCTCTTTTTTACTTATTAGCATATATTTTGCGGAGTTTGCGCTGGAGAATAATTTTAAAACCAATTTATAAAATGGGAATTATGGAGAGTTTCTCCATCTTTATGTCTGGAATGCTAATCAACTATCTTATCCCAATAAGAGCAGGAGAGATCGCAAAATCTGTAATCCTTAAAACCAGAGAGAATGTAAAAATATCTGATAGCCTTCCATCGATTTTTATAGATAAGCTAACTGATCTTTTCCCGATAATATTTATAATGATACTTATTCCACTTGTATCAGTTAAATTAAATTCGGCACTTTATATTATTATAGGTCTTTTGTTTTTTATTTTTCTTTTATTTCTCTCATTCTTGTTTTTTGCAGTTAATCATAAAACAAAAGCGATAAGAATATTGAATTTCTTTTTGAAACTTTTGCCAGAGAAATACAGAGGAAAATTTGAAGATTTCTTTATCAATTTTGTAGATGGAATGGCAATAATGAATGGCAGATTTGCGGAGAATTTTCTTGTTTATCTTCTCACACTGCTTGCCGTTTTATCAGAAGCAATATATATTTATGCAGTTTTCAGATCTTTTGGCTCAGAAATATCATATTTGAAAATCTTATTTGGATACACTTTAATGAATCTTACATATATACTTCCAACTCCTCCTGCACAAATTGGTTCGAATCAGTTCATGTGGGTGCTAATATTCTCATTTGCACTGGGAATAAATGAAAATCTTACAAGTGCAGCTGTTACGTTCTCTCATCTCTTAACTTCGATCTGGATATTATTAACAGGTGGGATTTCTCTGATTGCACTCAAGATAAATTTAAATCAACTTTTAAAAAATAATAATAAAAAGGATTAATATGAAAAAGAATATCGAAATACTGGAAAAACTTCCAGAAATTAAAGAAAAAATAACTCAAGAGATAAGAAAAGTGATTGTAGGTCAGGATGAGATTATTGAGCAGATGTTAATTGCTTTGATCTCAAACGGACATTGTCTTCTGGAAGGTGTACCAGGTTTAGCCAAAACACTGATGATCTCAACAATGGCAAAGGTTCTCAATATGAAATTCAGCAGGATTCAATTTACACCGGATCTTATGCCTTCCGACATAACGGGAACGGACATTCTGGCAGAGAATAAAACTGATGGGAAAAGATATTTTGAATATATAAAAGGACCAATTTTCGCAAATATAATTTTGGCTGATGAGATTAACAGAACACCTCCTAAAACACAAGCTGCTTTATTGCAGGCAATGCAAGAATATCAGGTTACTGCTGGGAATAAAACTTTTGAAATTGATAGACCATTTTTGGTTTTGGCAACTCAAAACCCAATTGAACAGGAAGGCACATATCCGCTTCCTGAAGCCCAATTAGATAGATTCATGTTCTATCTTAATATAGATTACCCATCTTATGAAGAAGAAAAAAAGATAGTAAAAAATGATGCATTTGTTTCATTGAATTCTGTTAAATCTATTATTGGCGCAGAAGAGATTATTCAAATTCAAAATGCAGTAAAAGAAGTTCCAGTAAGTGAACATGTACTTGAATTTGCTGTAAAACTAGCTCGTGCAACTAGATCTCAATATGACCATGCACCTGATTATATTAAAAAATGGGTGAGTTGGGGAGCCGGACCAAGAGCCAGCCAGTATTTGATTTATGCTGCAAGAAGCAGAGCAGTTCTGCAAGGTAGATTAACTCCTGCTATTGATGATGTGATCAGTGTCGCTCACAGTGTTCTTCAACATAGAATCATAATTTCATTTGCTGCTGAAGCTGAAGGTATTACACCAAAAAAAATAATTACCAAAATCATTTCAGATTTGAATTAATAATATTTGTCAAAATTTGATTTAACATTATTTTATTTTAAAGTTTGATAGTATAAAATATTTTTCACTGGAATGAATTCTAGAGATTAATTTTTTTCTAATTAAAAATTGAAAGAAAAAATAAAATGGAGGAATCATGAAAGATACTGTACAGAAATATGCAACATTAAGTGGTACGCTTTACAAACTCTGTTCAAAGAAAGAACGAATCAGACGTCGTTGCTTATCACTTGGACGAATGGAATGTGATCTTTTAAATTATTTAAATCAAATCAATGAACCAACTTGTATGAACGTTCTTGCTGAGGAATTAAAAGTATCGCATAGTAGAATTACCAGAATAGTTGATACATTAGTTAAGAAAGAATTGGTGATAAGATATCCATCTGAAAAGGATCGCAGAAGTTGGTTGGCAGAAGTAACAGCAAAGGGAAAAGTAACCAATGAAAATACAATTGTTGATTTCCTGAATTTGCAGGAAGATCTTATTACCAGACTTCCAAAAGATAAAATTGAAGAGATTTATGAGAATATAAAACTGTATATTGGTGCATACCATGAAGCATTAGATGAAAAGGAAGCATCATTATGAAACAAAAATCTACAATAACATTTTTAGAAAAAATGGCATTTGATGTTGAATTAAATGGACACCATTTTACTATCGATGCCGATGAACAAGTGGGTGGAGAGGATAGAGGACCAAGACCTAAGGCATTAATGTTAAGCTCACTTGGCGGATGTACCGGAATGGATGTTGTTTCCATATTGCAAAAAATGAAAGTAACAAAATATGATCTAATTATTGATGTCACTGGAGAACCAACTAATGTACATCCGAAAGTATATCACACGATAACGATAGAGTTCAAATTTACCGGAAGTAATCTTCCTGAAAGTAAAATTAAGAAAGCTGTAGAATTATCTGAAACCAGATATTGCGGAGTATCAGAGATGCTTCGTAAAACTGTAAAATTAATTACAATAATCTATATTAATGGAGAAGAAATATGACGAAGAAAGCAATAATCCTTTCAGCTTTGATTATACTGATAATGATTTCTGCTTGTGTTGCAGAAAATCCAAAGGGAGAAGAAAATAATATCAAATGGTATTCAAATTTAGAAAAGGCAGAGAAAGTTGCGCAAGAAAAAAATATTCCAATTTTTATTCATTTTACCGGTTCTGACTGGTGTAAATGGTGTTGGAAACTTGAAGAAGAAATCTATTCTAAAACTGTATTTCAAGAATATGTAGCAGAAAATATGGTTATGGTTAAAATCGATTTCCCCAAAAAGATCAAACAACCAGCAAAAACCGTAACTTATAACAGAAGATTAGCAACAAAATTTAATATTAGAGGATTTCCAACAGTGCAATTGTTAAGCCCAGATGGTGCTCCAATTGCTCAAACCGGATTTCAATATGGCGGTCCAGAAAAATATATTGAGCATTTGAAAGAGTTACTTATTAAAGAATAAAGGAAGGAATTATGAAAATTATTACTTTTATCATGTTATTAATCAGTACTGTTTTGATGGCAGTACCGCAAGCTGAATTAATTAGAATAGATGCTTTACATGATGTAAATGAATATGAAACAGAGCTAATCCAATTAGAAGAGCTATCTGCCGAATTCCCGGAAGATGTTGAAATATTATGGAGGTTAGCTCAGGTTCATTTTGATATTGCAGATCAAACTGAGGATGAAAAAGTTCATAAAGCTCATTTTTATCCAGGATTCGAAGCTGCCAAGAGAGCTGTTGAAATCGATCCAAATTCTGCAAGAGCAAATCATTGGTATGCTACTCTTATTGGAAAGATCGGGATGCTGGAAGGAACAAAACAGAAGATTATTAATTCTTATGAAGTTGAGAAATATGGGTTGAAAGCGATTGAACTTGATCCAACTTATGATGGCTCGTTACATTTAATGGGAAGATGGCATTACGAGCTTGCAGATTTAAGTTGGATTGAGAGGACTGTTGCAAAAATTGTATACGAAACTCCACCAAAAGCAAGCTTTGAAGAGTCAGTTGAATTCTATAAAAGAGCGATTGAAGCTAAATCAAATGAAATTCGTCATTATTTATGGATCGGCAAAGCACTCATAAAATTGAAAGATAAAGAAGAAGCAAAAAAATATTTGTTAACAGCTACGGAAATGACACCACTTGATGACTCAGATAGATTGATGCAGAAAGAATCTGTGGAATTACTTAAGAAGTTGAAGTAAGAATAAACATTAAACCTTGCGAATGGATTTACCCTTCGTAATGGTTGGATATGATTAGACACTAGATTACCATTTCGGAAGTTTTAACCATCCGCAAGGTAATCTGCTGAACTCAAACCTTCAAGATACTTCAAAACCTTGAAGGTTTTTTCTTACTTAATAACTTTCCCATTCTTAATAACCGTTTCAACATTATTCGACCCAAAATGATATGGCAAATATTGATATGATGGCATATCCATTATTAAAATATCTGCTTTTTTCCCAATTTCCAAACTTCCAATTTTATCACCTAAACCTAAAGAGTAAGCTGCATTAATTGTGGATGCAATTATGGCTTCTGCCGGTGTCATTTTCATTTGCAGACAAGCCAGTGTAATAATAAATTGCATACTATCACAATTACAACTTCCCGGATTATAATCTGTAGCCAATGCAACAGCCAACCCTGCTTCAATCATATCACGTGCTCTGGCGTAAGATTTCATGCCCAAAGAAAATATTGTTCCAGGAAGAAGAATAGCAATTACGCCATTATCACGCATTGCTTTTATGCCTTTATCAGAAGCAGCACCGAGATGATCTGCTGATACGGCTCCAACTTCAGCGGCAAGTTCTGCTCCACCGATTAGTTTTATTTCATCAGCATGTATACGAATCTTAAAACCGAGTTCTTTAGCTTTGTTTAATATTCTACGTGATTGCTCAATACTGTAAACATGATCTTCAGTAAAAATGTCGCAATATTCTGCCAGATTCATTTCCTTAATTTTTGGCATCATTTCATTCATTAGAATATCAATGTATTTTTCTTTATTATCTTTATATTCAATTGGAAATTCATGAGCACCTAAAAAAGTTGGGATTATATCGATCGATAAATTTTCATTTAATTTCTTAATAACTTTGAGCATTTTAATTTCACTTTCTGTTGATAATCCATAACCACTTTTTGCTTCCAGAGTTGTTGTTCCATTAGAAATTATCTTATTAATGCGTTTTTCCGCCAGTTTATAAAGTTCATCTTCAGAAGTCTCACGAACTCCGGCAATACTGGAGCGAATACCTCCACCACTTTGCGAGATCTCAACATAACTTTTTCCCTGGATACGCATCTCAAATTCATCTTCACGTGTTTGTTTAAAAACAGGATGTGTATGAGGGTCCACAAAACCAGGCATTACAACTTTATTGGAAGCATCAATTATTTTAGTAGGATTGTCATATTTCTTTACTATATCTTCTGTATATCCAACATCAATAATTTTATCTTCTTTTACAACAATTGCACCGTTGTTAATTATACCAAGTTTATTCATTTCCGATCTTGTTCTGGGAGTGTTTGAACCTGCTATTGTAAGCAATTCTTTTGCATTGATGATCAATAAATCAGCTTTCATGAAAACACCTCAATTTTTTTTGTAGATTTTAATTATTGATAAATAAAAGCAAGTGAATTATTAATAAATTATTAATATTATTGTTTTATGAATATCCGATAATATATCATTCCCGCAAAAGCGGGAATCCATTTTCTATAAAACTTAGTGGATGATTAAAGCCTGCTTTATAAGCACCGTTCAACATTTTTATCACTTGACTACATATGAACATTCTTTAAATTAGCAGATTGATTAAATAATAACTCAATCTGGAGATGATATGGCAAGATTGTTTGGTAAAGAATATCATGAAAACTCTAATTCATGGTTCTTTAAAAGTTCACTCATCAGGTTAATGAAAGATGATCTGATCTACAATAATTACCTTGATGAAAATAAGAATGTTGTTTTCAGGTTTGAAGCAGTGCCAACAAAAAAGTACACTTTCCCGGCAAAACTTGAAATACTCTATGACAAAAAAAATGGAAAAATACTAGATCATTCCTGCTCAGAATGTGACGATAAAGAGTGCAGGCATTATCTTTCCATTATTAAATATGCTTATAATTTTCTTTCTACAGATATATTGGAAAAGAGTTCAGTTCAAACATACCACACAAGTTTATTAGATTACAATGAGTTTTGGCAGAGAACAGTTTTAAATGCAAAGATTGAAATCAGCGATATTTATAATAATAAAACTGATAAAATCCGATTCAATATGAAAAGTTACAAACCATTATTAATAAGAGTTATAGCATGTATCTGTGCTGACGGAGATTTTAAAGAAGATGATATCGTATTAATTCCACAAGCAGAAAAACAGATGAAAGCGCTATCCTCAGAAGAATTAGAATTACTGAGATTATTATATAAAAATAAATGCTCTTTCAGCCGGAAAGGTACATTTTTTACAATTTATAAACACAAATTCATAAACATTATTAATATCCTCAAGAACATGCAGAATAAAATTTACATCAAAGAAACTGGTGATAATATCAAATTTTCTGATAATGAATTTAGAATGAATTTTCAAGTAAGCCGGTATGAATCGGATAAATATATTCTTAAAATATCTAATGCCGAACAGATCTCTGCAGTATTTTCCGGAAAGACGACATATATCTTTATTAAGAACGTAGTAAATTCCATAAATTTACCGTTCAAAATTAGTATTTCCAAGAAAATATTTGCTGATGGATATGTTCTAAAAAGAACAGATCTGGTTTATCTCTATTCTGTTGTAGCAAGGCAGTTGGGTCTTATGAAATGTTATCTAGATTTTGATGAAGATATTGAAATTCCCAAAGTCTATCATAACACTCCAGTTATTACCTATAAA
>JAGGWC010000073.1 GCA_021157645.1 Candidatus Cloacimonadota bacterium
CTGCATTTCTGATGCTTTTAGTTTAAGTTTTTCATATAGTTTTTCATCATTAACAACTTCTTTATAATATGCCTTGTAAATTATTTCAGCTTTAATTTTATGCTTTTCTGCAATTCTTAATTTAACTTGTTCTATTAGAGTTTTCATTGATTCATGATCTTCGTTTGTAAATGCACGAAAAGTTCCTTCTAATCTGCATTCATCAGGAATTGCATTCATCACAACACCAGCACTCATTTTACCAAAAGCACAAATTACAGGTTTCCCGATTGGAAATTTTTTCTTTATTGCTTTTTCAATCTCAAGGTAGAATTCAGTTCCTGCAGTAAGAGCATTTATCCCTTTTTCTGCAAAAGCAACATGTGCACTTTTACCCTTGAATACAACCTCGATTTCCTGAGTATTGGCAAAAAATATTCCTGTTTTAGAAGCTATCTCACCTGTTTTCATTTCACCATTCACATGCAGGGCATAAGCTTCCGAAATATCATATTCATTAAATATTCCAGTATTTATGATGCGAGTTGCACCACCTTTTCCCTCTTCGGCAGGTTGAAATAAAAACAATAGATTTTCATTAATCTTATCAGTTACGACTTTCTCAATTAGTCCAAGTAAAATTGTCATGTGCATATCGTGACCACAAGCATGCATCTTCCCTTTATGCTCCGAAGAAAAACCGCAGTTAGTTTCTTCAGTTATTGGAAGTCCATCCATATCTGCTCGGAAAAGTTTATACTTTTCATTCCCGTGTGAGTATTCAACTAATATCCCCGGAAAATTAAATGTATGGATTTTTAATCTATCAAGATTCTTTAATAATTGTAAAATATATTTTTGTGTTTTTATTTCCTCAAATCCGAGTTCAGGAATTTTGTGTAATTCTTTCCTAATCTTAATAAGATCAAACATAATATTATCCTTATATTTATTTCTACTTTAGAATTGTGATTTGTTGGAAATTCTGTCAATCAAATCATTTACTTGACACACAAACGGGTACAAAATTTTCATAGTTATAATTAATGGTTGTGCCCCTGTAGCTCAACTGGATAGAGCAGTTCCCTCCTAAGGAAAAGGTCACCTGTTCAAATCGGGTCAGGGGTACCAATCCAGCATTGGAGTGTTTAAATCGCTTGAGATGCGCATGAATAGAGGTGTTTTGCCAGTTCGAAACTTCTCTCCATCCCAAGATACCTTATTAGGGAATATTATAGACTGAATTCTCTCCTTAATCTTTAAATCAGTAGTGTTTAGCCACAAATCACCAAAGTTCGAAATAAAATGTTTAAAGCTGTCTAATAATATCTTTACTTCAATATCTTTGAGCTGGTTTATCTCTAACTCGGCTTCATATGACAGCAACTTTGCGTCAATTTCCTTCATCTTATTCTTTGCAGCTTCTTCATTTATGTCTCTGTCCAATAGTAAATCGAGTAATCTGTCCTTACGATTTTTTTCTAATTGAATTTGTGTCTTAATACTCTTACCTATATTGCAACCTGCAAAATAGTTAATGGTGGAGCCAAAACCGGAAAGGTTTCCAGCATCGTCTTGAGATTTTCCTTTGATGTCTAAACTACCTACACCTTGATCGACAGTAGTAGAAAAAGAACTTCCGGTAACATCAGCATCTTTGATAAATGTACCGTTGTCTTTGTAGAGTTTAACGAGTTATATAGCCATTGTTTTTACCTCCTATATTTATTTCTGCTAAGCAGATTTATATTTGTTATGTTGTTGTTCCAGCAAAGATGATAGCTTCTGAAACAAAAACCATACCATCGGGATAATCGAATTCTGGAACCATGTAGTTTACTAGTTCGAACATATCATCGAAGAAACGTTCAATGTCATAAGATTCTGAGACCATTCTGATATTGATTGAGTGAATGAGTACTGTATCTTTATAGCACGTAATGGAAAGATTACCGGTGTCTGGAATAGTTAGACCAATATATTTGAAAGTGTCGGCAATATCGCTCGGAACATTCTCGTTTTTATAGATATTTAGAGCTAATTGCAGATTTTTGAGGGCAGGTTGAAATTTGCTCAATTGCAGATAACACAAGCCTATGCTTTTTCAGGTATTTTGCTTTTTCTTTGGAATTTAATTTGATTGTATTATTAGGTCTAATAAACAAATCCTTATTGATAAGCTTAACTTATCAACACAATTACGTTTGCAAGTTCAACTTGCTAACGAGAATCATGTCATATTTAAGAAAACAGTAATACCATAGTTATTTCTTATCAAATTCTATATAACAGAGAATAGCACCTTTAGAAACTGAGTCTCCTACTTTTTGTGCAATACTTTTTATAATTCCATCGCAGGGAGCTTCCAGATTATTGAACATCTTCATAGCTTCCAATACAACCACAGTATCTCCGGTTTTAACTTTATCTCCGACCTTTTGTTTATATTCGATGATCATACCCGGGATGGGAGCTAATAGATTACCAGTATCATCTTCTGCAGTAATTTCTTCTTTCTTTTTCACAGCAAATCCCATTTGTCTTGCATTTGGATCTACAACTTCAACATTGAAATGTTCACCATCCACATAAACGTCAAAAGCTTTTGTATTCGCAGGGTTGTCTTTCTTAGTTGTAAGTTCACCCGAAAGTGCTTTTTGAATGAGTTCCTGTTCCTTTTTCACATCCTCCAATGTTTTTGGTTTTACATCATCAGGAATATCTTCGAGCCCATATTTCCAATTAAGGAATCTTTTTCCAGTAACAGGATAAAGTGCACATAGAACTTCATCATCAATATTTTTTGCCAAATCTTTAAATTCTTTTATCACATTTGGAAGTTCAGGTTCGAGTGTGTCACCCGGTCTGGTCGTAATCGGAGTTTCACCGCGAGGATAACCCTTTAATGCTTTCTTTCGAACCTTCTCATCAATTGGAAGAGTTGTCTTTCCATACAGTCCAAAACAAAGGTCTTTAACCTGTTCAGTAATATTAGAAAACTCTTCACCATCCTTATCGAATAGAACATTATTCACTGTTTGAATTCCCACGATCTGACTGGTAGGAGTAACAAGTGGAACCTGTCCGAGCTGTTTTCTAACTTTTGGAAGTGTTTCAAATACTTCTTCCAGTTTATCAAGAGCATCCATTTGTCGGAGTTGATTTACGAGGTTAGAAAGCATCCCGCCCGGTGTTTGATGCAGGATCACATTTGTATCTATAA
>JAGGWC010000148.1 GCA_021157645.1 Candidatus Cloacimonadota bacterium
GCAGCAATTCCATTAACTTTAACTGTATTTACCGTCTCATTCACATAACCCAGACCAGCATAGCCAATAGCTCCGGGTGTAGTAGCGATAGTGGAAACAACAGCGTTATTTGAAGCGAGCATCAAAGCACCACTGATTGCTTTAGCGTGTTTTAAAACAAGAGAATTGAATACTTCAAAAGTTCCTGAAGATACATCACGGGAGATCACAACTATTGGCAAACTAGGTCCACCAACTTCTTTCCAATTGCTGATCTTACCGGTATAAATATCTTTAATCTGTTCTAATGTAAGATCTTCTACGGTATTGTTTTTATGAACTACAATTGCTATAGCATCGTTTGCAACAACATTTTCATAAGGATTGATCCCTTTTTCACGAGCAGAAGCTAACTCTTTAGTTTTAATGTGGCGGGATGCATCTCCAATATCTACAGTTCCAGCCATAATTCCAGCGACTCCAACGCTTGAACCACCACCACGAACTGAAATGTTAATTTCGGGATTGTTATCCATAAATACTTCTGCAGTCGCTTGAGCGATTGGAAGTACAGTTGTAGAACCAGCAATGGTGATCTTGTTACCTTTTCTTGCAAAAGCCGGCAATATTACTAATGTTAGAATTGCGATTAAGATTATTGTTTTTTTCATTTTTGTTACCTCTTATTTTCCTTTATTAATTGTTTCTGAGAAGATCCAACGTAGTTGAACCATGATCTCACTCACATTATCTGCATTATCATCTTCAAATTGTTTTACCTGGTAATTTGTTTGAACAAACAGTTTTGGTTTGTTCTTGCTATCTTTCATCAGGTGGTAGTTAAACCCAACCACGATTGTATTGTAACCATCGTCATCTGTATCTGTATCGGGATCGTACATGTCGTAACGAGCTACGATATCAAATAAGTTATTTACTTTAAAAACTGGCATTAATGAGATAACTGTGGAATTAACTTTTTCATAACTGTTTACATTTGGCTTGTTTTTGTCTTTGATAAGATATTGTGCAAGCAAGTTGACAGGACCGAAAGCAAATTTACCAACACCAGCTATCATGGAATATTCTTCTCTATCGGGATTATCGATCATCGTGCGGCTTCCATCATCAATTTCACTATCGTTTTTTGTCTTCATCATATAAGAGCCACCAACAGTTATGCCCGGAATTGGAGTAACTCTGATGTTTCCAACGAAGTTCATATCTTTGTTGATATCTCCAGCAGTTTTTTTGTAGCCTTCTCCATTATAGGCAGCAAGAGCATAAGAGCCGAATCCGTTTGGTAAGTAACCACTAATTCCCATTCCATAATCAGTAGAACTTACAAACTTATATTTATCGGAAGGGTCTTTATCGATTGTTGTGTAATCCCAATCATAGATCGTGCCGAAATAAGTTTTCATTAAACCAACAGTAAATTTGCTGTCTTTAATTGGAAGCATATTGCTGAAATCAAGATAAGCATACTTCATCTTAATGCCAACGCCATCGTTGATATCATCACTAAAGAAATCTACATTAAAACGACCCTTAATGTTGTTGCCGAATTTTGGCTCAAGACGAAAATATCCCCTTTTAACAGCCATTTCATTTTTTGTTACTTCACCGTCTTCCATCGCATAAGTCCAACGGTTCCAAATTTCCATTTTCAATTTTGTTTCTGCATTTAGGATTCCAAATGCTAAGACTGTAATAATTACGATCAGTAACGTTTTTTTCACTTTCTTCTCCTTTCTTTTTATCGGATTTTTATTATCCGTTCATTTATATCTTACGGAGGGAAAGTTAAAAACGTATAAATGAAATGTTAAGATTTAGTTAAGAGTGTTGTAAGTGTTAGATTTTTGGGAAGTTATCTGCGGACTATTTTTTTAAGTTAAGATATTTGAATGTTGCGTCTACTTGTCCTTCATTGCAAGTCAAGTCCGATTAGATTTCACTCTCATCCTACGCAGTCCTTTTTCTTTAATTTGTCGTACTCGTTCCCTTGAAATACCAAGTTCTTCTGCAATTTCTTTCAAAGTGAGTTCATCTTGAAAAAGCATGGTCAGCACTGTTTTTTCATTTTCCGGCATATCGGAGGGTAGATCGAAATTTGTAACTGCTTTTATCGCTGCTGCTTTTTTATCTTTTGTAATTTCTTCATTCAGGTTCGTGGAATTAAGGGAGTGTTTTTTTTCTTTGTCCACAGCAGCGAGGATGTATTTTTTTATCCAATAAGTAGCATAAGTACTAAATTTTGCACCTCTATTTTCTTCATATTTATTGGCAGCTTTCAGCAACCCGATCATTCCTTCTTGCTCCAAATCTTCTTGAGGAATCCTCAGTTTATTGTATTTAGCTGCAATGCTGCGAACTAGTGGTAAATATTCAGTTACTATTTTTTCTTTGTTCATAAGGGTAATTTAACAATAAATGTCGTTCCCTTGCCGATCTTACTTTCTACATCAATAGTTCCATTATGTAAATTGATAATGTGTTTTGCAATGGAAAGACCCAAACCGGTTCC
>JAGGWC010000052.1 GCA_021157645.1 Candidatus Cloacimonadota bacterium
AGATTATTTTGTAAGATGCCCTTAATTTGAATCTACTCATTGCATAAGCTGCCAATGGATTCACGATCAGTGCTATAATTATTGCCAGCAGACAATAGATAAGTGTATTAACAATTGCGCGTCCATTATATAGCATTACATCAAGCACCATAATGTAATTACGCTTGGTAAATTCCCAGAAAATAGAATTTCTATTTTTCTTGAAAATCTGATAATCGATAGCTCTGTAATCAAGATCGATACTTTTGAAATCTTGATAGATCAAGCCGTATTGTATATTCAAAGTCTCGATCGAACCATACTTTTCTTTCAGGAATTCCTGCCAGTTTTTTTCTTCCGCTTCAACATTAATTGTTAAGAATTTTCCACTCACTTTATTTTGAAAAAAATGCAACCAATCTTTTTTATATTCGATATCTGTAGGAATATTTTTTGGCGGATATACATTCAATTCCTGCTCGTAATCCGTTCCATATTGCTTATTAAATTTATACAAATTAAGATTACCATCTTTGTCGGGAAATAATGAATTCGCAAAATCTAAAAATTCTTTTTGGCAGGTCATCAATAAACCTTTAGAAGAATCTTGAGAGTATTTACGCACAAAGATGAGCCAATCTGCTTTTAATTTGAGATTATATTCAGGTATATTATTAGTTAATAAAATATTCGAAAAATTTTCAAAACCATTTTTATAATTATTATTCAGAGCATTTATTGAATGATATTTTGCTTTTAGCCAATTGCGATAATCAATTTCCACACTTTTTACATATAAGAATTTTGCTGGAACAATGTTTTCGATAAAGAAAGCCCAGTCCACCAGAATTGCACCTGAAGTAGGAATCATCTGTAAAAGTTGAATATCAGAAAATTCTGAAAAATTAGTTTTGTAGGTTGAATTCAGAAGTGAGATGTTTTCATATTTTTCTTTAAGAAAGCTTTTATATATTTTTTCCGCTTTTTTATCAACTCTAATATGCTGAATATTGAGAATATTTTTTACATAATTAATCCAATGCTCCTTCATTGGTTCACTAGGAATTTTCTGTGATAAAACTACTTTATTCCAGGAAGAGTAATCTGTTCCCAAAGCCATATTCATCTCATCTAATTTTCCTCTGTAAACTGGATTTAATTCATTGGCAATAAAGTGACCATCCAAGCTGGCATAAACACGATCTTCGGTTGGAAGGGAAGATCTAAAATCTTTGTATCTTCCCAAAAAACCTGAGAGATTTTCTGAAAAATTCCTATTTAGTATCTCTCGTTCTTCTAGCCGAACTTCATCCCAAGTTAAAACAGAAGTTCCAAATTTCTCATTAAATTTTTCCAGATCATTTCCGCTTTCCTCTTTCATTAAATTGCGAAATTCACGCTCATTCAACGGATAGACTCCCCGCCCAAATTGCTCGGAAATATAATAATCAAAAAGGGTATGATTTTCATAATTGTCTTCTATAAATTTCTGCCAGTCTTTGTACATTTCATCAGAAGTATCAGATGGAAATTCTAAAAATTCAAATCCTTGAAATCTATTTTTATATTGTGGAATAAGAAGATTTGATTCCTCATTCATTCGTGATTCAATAAATTTGCGATACAACATTTCATCATCAAAGAAATATTGTGGAACAATGCTGAACTTTTTAGCATCCACATTGCTTTTAAAAGATGATGAAACCATCACCATAAATGGATAGATCATTGTGAGAGCACCGATTAAAAGTAAGAGGTGGATCGAAATATTTAGCGACCGCAACTTTAATGATTTTCTACCAACTTTTCCAATTATTGCCACTTTATTTCCTTAATTTTAACGCTGATTTTCGCTGATAATTATGATTAAATATGAAAAAAATTATCTTACAAAATTCCTTTTTTCTGCGTATTTCATAATTTTCATATTTTGTCTGCGTTTGATTTCTCACCTCGTTCCCGTAGTCTTAAATTCCATTTTAGATAGTTTTCTTAGCTGGATCACAGTAAATCCCATCAACATCATTCCTAACATCCAAGCCATTGTAGTGGCAATTCCAAATTTCAAATACAGATATGCTTTCTCGAAAATGAGTAGATCAGCAACTTTTGTTGCTTCGTTAGGTCCTCCAAAAGTCATAACCAGAATAAATCCACTTTGTTGAGCAGAGGCAATAAAAGCTGCAATAAATTGAATTGTGATAAGAGCCTTCAAACTTGGAATAACAATATGTCTTATCTTCTGAAAAAAACTTGCACCATCAATATCGGCAGCTTCATAGTTTTCATTTGGAATTCCTTTAAGTGCAGCGAGGTAGATGAGACATCCTGGTCCTACTCCTGCCCAAATTGTCGGTAAAATTACACACAGCATTGCCAATTCTTCATTCCGGATCCAGCGACTTTTCTCCAGACCAAACCAAAGCAAGATTTGATTTAGACCTCCTGCATCAGATGGGTCGTACAATAGCTTCCATAAATAAATAACAATTACACCGCTAATTACCGCTGGCAGATAATATATCACACGATAAATCAGCTTCCCGTGAGAAACTTCCTGAAGTAAAATTGCCAGAATTATAGGTGGAACAAAACCAAGAGTAAGCGAGAGCGACATATAATAAAGCGTTTTACCCAGAGCAGCCCACCAAACCGGATCAAAAAGTACATCTGCAAAATTTTGAATACCATTAAACGAAGAAGTACCAACAATATTGTAATCCTGAAAAGCCATTATTGAGCCCATAAACATCGGAACATATTTCCACATAATTATTGAAGCAAGTGCAGGAACTAGCATCAGATAGGCAAAATGAAATTTCCTTTTCTGCTGAGTCTTTTGTTGATATTTTATATCTGGCGTGAAGATCTTCCAAACTTTATAAAGTGCTATCAGAAAAATTCCGAAAACAAAAAAAGCCACAACCGAAGCAATTCTATTCCTTCTGGTTCTCTCTTTTATATCTATTTTCCCGATCATCCTTTCATTGGTTCTCGTTACAGCTTTGTCTAAAATTGCTCTAATTTTCTCCCTTTTTTCAACCTTAGTTGTTCCCAAATTATCTGCTTCTTCCAGCGAGATACAGTCATCAATAGGGTAGGTCATATATTCATATATTTTCTGACAGTTACGCCCATAAGGCTCTGGTTTTCCATTTTCCACTGCTTCTTCAAAGGTATTCAACCAGCCGGGTGGAGTGTATTTAAGGTATTCTTCATATCCATATTTACGTAGGTAAAGAGGATTTTGCATTTTACCAAATCCTGCATCGATCATCACTTTCAAACGGATTTTACGAGCCTGTTCACTATCGTAAAATTTTATAT
>JAGGWC010000091.1 GCA_021157645.1 Candidatus Cloacimonadota bacterium
GAATATTTTGATTTTTTTATCTCGCTGATGATTGTTTTCCCTTTCTTTTCTTCCACAAGATCCAATTTGATATTGTCTATTGCAACATCCTTTTCTCCCCTATTTTCATATGAAGTTTCATGAAGAATCCTTCCAAGGGCAATAAACGTATTATCCTGTTCTGGAATTATTTTGTGAGCCATTAACCAAGCTTCACGTTTACAATTTGAAAATGAAAGAACAAGGCTTCCATTAACTTCAATCACAATAAAAATTGTCTCCTTCTGGATTCAATCCTGTTTTCCTATCATAATACCTTTCGAGTTCATCAGATGATATATAACAAAACCCATTTTGGATATCAGGTAAGAAATAATTGTCAGCTCCAGGATAAGTATATATTTTCAAATTAACAACGTATGGAGCTAGTGCTCTAATGACTTGCTTCCTTCTAGCAAGATACTCATATTTTTTAGCTTCATCAACATTTTCAGAAAGAATCTTGCAATATTCATCCCAGACATTCTCAGCATTTTCATCAATCTCAAGAAAGACCGGGAGATTTAATGAACCTTTTATCTGTTCAATAAGACTAAACTCACTTATTTTATGAAAATCCAATTTTTTTAGAGCTTCAAGAAGATCAAGAGATTCATTTTCCAGCCCCTTTTTTTCAAGCTCACTAAAATATCTATCTGACAAAGCATATATCTCCGGTTCGTTCCAGTTTTGCTTATCCATGATCTGCTTTGTAGCCCAAATAATCGTGGAATCATATATCCAAGAAAAAGGCCTTTTCGAGTCTTCTTTTAGGAGTTCAACAATTACAAGTTTTCCTCTTGTTTTTTCCGAAGATCTATTAACTCTTCCAGCCACCTGAAGAATACTATCAAGAGGACCCAAATCTCTGATGCAATAATCAAAACTTAAATCCACACCTGCTTCAATCAATTGAGTTGTCACCAATATATAAAATCCTTTTTTCCCTTTTATCTCTTGAATAACTTTTTTTCTTACAGCATTTGGAATATTTGAAGATAGACAGTAAAGATTTTCTTCTTCCAGCTCTAATTCCTCTTTTAAACAATTAAAAAGGTCCTTACAACTTTTAATTGTATTCATGACGATCATCAATGATTTTTCTTCTTCTATTGCTTTTCGCAAATACTTTTTAAGAACACTTACTTTGAATTCCTCAATACTCATCTCTCCGAAATATTCTATATCGTACCTATCAAGTTCATAATTGTCCTTAATTAGTTCTTTGGATGAAAGCAAGAAAGGTTGGGGAACTGTAGCGCTCGAGAAGATTATTGTGACACCGGCATATTTTGAAAGGTGATTGAGCACCTCACTTATAACTTTCCAATATTTTGGAGACACAGCCTGAATTTCATCCAGAATAATTATCGATCCAGGTATTCTGAAGAAACGAAGATTCCGTTTATCAGTTAAAATAGCATGGAACAGGCTCACAAACGTGGTCAAAGTTATTTCGCTATCCCACGAGTTTAATAATATATCAGCCATATATGATTTGTAATCTTCTATTTCACTATCTCTTCGACTGGTATAACTAAGATCTGTAAGGTGATGTTGTTGAATCAAAATATCTGAACTAGGCTCTATCCCCGACATCTCCAATACATCAGAGATTGTTTTATAGGTTTGATCTATAATGCTTAGAAAAGGCAAACAATAGGTTATTTTTGGTGTGTATCCTTCGATTTTTTTTACCTCTTCTCTTTTCTTTAATGCTAAAGACAATACAGAAAGAGTTTTACCGATTCCGGTTCTTCCTTTTATGGTTGCAATTTTAAAATCCAGATCACTTACGCTTTTTCTGTAGAATTTGTTTCTTATGAGATCCATTTTTGTCTTTGGATTGTTGAACCCTTTTTTCTCCCTATAAATATCAACTAAATTCGCAGCAAGTTCCTTACGAGTGAAATTATAGGCTCCCAAAAACGCAGCATCAGTTCTATCAGCCCAAGAAAGAAGTGAGAACAAATACATGAACAACATATAAGGTTTTATACCAGCTTCTTTGGCCTTTCGAAGACTTTTTTGCCATAAAATTATTCTGCGAGCCAAATGCATAACATTAAGATCAACTTCTTCACCAAGAATTCCTGATAACCATCTCATGTAGCTGATATCTAAGGCAGTAGTGATTTTCCTTATAACTTCTTGTTCATCGCAAATAGTTAATAAAGAAATCAATGGTTTTGCCTTTCCATGGTGATATCTAATAACGGCCATCCCGATGAGGATAGCCGCACCCTTCTTATCATCAATCTTTCCATCAAGAAAATTTCCGAGTGCAACTGAACCAAGAATTGCATGTTGTGATAGTTCCCTACTTACACTTTTCCCATTAAGTCTATCTTGGAAATATTTACTTGCTTTTCCAAGGTCATGTAAATACGCTATACTCTTAACTAATAAGTTCAGTTCGTGGTAGTTAATACCAAAAAAGTTCTCAAAATCAATGAATTTTTCTGTATTTCTGATCTCTTCTATCATGAGTCTGTACACGCCTTGTGAATGTTCAAAAAGCAAGCGATTCGGATGAGATTTTAAGCTGGTCATATTAACATCACTGTTTCCAATCGACCAGATATAGGTAGTTTTACAATGACACAGTCTGGGCCAAATTTCTCTACAGGTATTCCCTTGCCATCAACTTCATAAGCAATTTCAACATATCTCATCACATGTCTGCGTTCGTTCATTGAAAGTGCGTGGGTCTCTCTAAAAATTTTTAAACCGGGTTCCAATACAAGCCTTGTTTCTTTTGACAAGTAAACGATGGAATTAACCTTAGTTTTACCTGAAACAATTGCTGACTCATAAAAACCAACATAATTTATCGCAGCGATGAATTCACTTATTCCAAGATACGGAGTATAGTAGTACTCTTTGTTCTTAATCATATCATCCAGTTTTTCTAAAAGCTTTTCATCTCCAGATACATAAATTCTATAAACAGGTTCCTTTATCATCTCAACTGGTACCTGGATATGAAGAACCTTTTTAGTTGCAATATCTGACTTTGTATAAGAGTAATTCATATTGAATCTAACTTTTTTGATTGGATTCAATATCCTGATACTCGTTTTTAAGCCAACATCCTCAAGAGACTTAAAGTGATTGCTCCGTCCAAAACCACCACTATCAATACCAAGAATAGCTCCTATAAGTCCAAATATAGCTGTTCTTGGTGGAATAGCATAAGTTAATGATGATGTAGTGGAATATGGTTGTCGAAAATGGGCATAATCGCTTGAAACATCAAAAACGAGGACTTTCATTAAGCCCTCACCTCACTCTGCCAGCGGCTTCATCTTACCATCAATTAAATTCTCAATTTTGAAGGGTTCACCATTTAAGGTTAGCTTGA
>JAGGWC010000145.1 GCA_021157645.1 Candidatus Cloacimonadota bacterium
ATATAGATTTGATATATAATATAAATGCGGAGGATAAATGAAAACCATTAGAAACATCGCTTTTGTCGGAGCTATTGGCGCTGGTAAGACCAGTCTTGTTGAACAGATGTTATTCAACTCAAAAACGACAACCAGAATTGGTAAGATCGAGGATGGCACTACTGTCATGGATTCTAATCCAGAAGAAATTGAAAGAAAATCTTCGGTTTCTTTGGGTATTGCAAACCTGATGTGGAAAAAAAATAAGATTAATCTTGTAGATGCTCCGGGCTTAATGGATTTCAGTTCGGAACAAATATCAGCATCAATCGCTGTTGAAACAATTTTATTTGTAGTGAACGGAGCTTCAGAATTTGACGTGAGCTTAGAAAAATCAATTGAATTACTGACCGACAGACCTGTTGTAAAAGGATTTATTATTAATAGAATAGATAATGAAGGGGCAGATTTTAATAAAGCAATTGAAAGGATTAGAGAAAATACAGATTTTAACCCAACACCAATTCTAATACCAATAGGAAGTGAACATAAATTTGAAGGCGTTATCGATATTGCTCAAGGGAAGGCATTTAAAAACGGAAAAGAAATTGAAATTCCTGCAAATATGGTAGATAAGGTTGAAGAAAGTAAAATGGAATTAATGGAAGCTGTTGCGGAAAGTGATGATGCACTTCTTGAAAAATATTTTGAAGTTGGTGAACTTACAAAAGAAGAGATGACAACAGGATTGAAGAATGCGATCGTTCAAGGAAAATTAATGCCTGCTTTTGCAACCTCAGCAACTCATGATATTGGTGTAAATAATTTGATGGATGCTATAGTTGAGTATTTACCATCTCCTGCTGATAGAAACGAACTTCAAGTTATAGAGAAAAAGGAAGAAAAAATTATTCAACTTAATGAGGATGGAGATCTTTTTGCATATGTATTTAAATCATTTTCCGATCCGAATGTAGGTGATATTAGTTATGTTAGAGTTTTTTCTGGGAAAATGACAAGTGGGTTGGATGTATATATCCCAGAGAAGGATAGCAAAGATAGAATTGGCTCTATGTATTTTGTTAATGGAAAAAATAGGAAAGACACAGATGAATTAAAAGCCGGTGATATTGGTGGTTTAGTTAAAATGAAAGTTGCTCGTGGTTTTAATTCTATTGTTAGTTCAAATTCTAAAATTAAATTTCGTGAGATCAAACTTCCTACAGCTGTTTATTGGCAGAGTATAAAAGCAGCTAACCAACATGATGAAGATAAAATAGGTGCTGCGTTAAATAAATTATTGGATGAAGATCATACATTAAATCTTAAAATGAATCAAGAAACTGCTGAAAATGTTATCTCATGTATTGGTGAACAGCAAATCGCCCTTCTTCAAAAAAAACTTAAATCTAGATATAAAATCGAAGCAAATTTAAAAACACCTGCAGTTCCATATAAAGAGACAATTTCAGGAGCAGCTGATGTGCATTATAAACATAAAAAGCAATCAGGTGGAAAGGGACAATTTGGTGAAGTATACTTCAGAGTTAAACCACTCCCTCGCGGTAGCGGTTTCGAGTTTGTTAATTCTGTTGTTGGTGGTAGGATTCCAACTAAATTTATCCCAGCTATCGAAAAAGGATTAGTAGAAGTGATTGGAAAAGGGATAATTTCCGGCAACCAGATCGTTGACCTTTCTGTTGATGTTTATGATGGTAGTTATCATGATGTAGATTCATCTGAAATGGCTTTTAAAATTGCTTCATGGAATGCTTTAAAGAAAGCATTTGAAATTGCAAAACCAATTCTCCTTGAACCTGTACACAATGTTCAAATTATTATTCCTGATGAATATATGGGCGATGTGATGGGAGATATCTCTACTAGAAGAGGTAAAATACAAGGTATGGGAAAGCAGGGTAAAAAACAAGTACTTAATGCCGAAATGCCTTTATCTGAATTACTGAGTTACTATCCTGCACTTAAATCATTAACTCAGGGACGTGGAAAATTTACACAAGAATTTTCACATTATGAAAAAGTTCCTGGTGATATTGCTGCCAAAGTGATCGCTGAAGCAAATAAAGAAGATTAAATAATCTATTAGACCTGCTGGATTAATCTCCGTAGGTCTTTTTTTATTTGGAGGTTTTAACGATATGTCCGGACATAGTAAATGGAGTTCCATAAAACATAAAAAAGGTGCTGCGGATGCAAAACGTGGTAAAATATTTACTAAATTAGTAAAAGAGATCATTGTTGCTGCAAAAGAAGGTGGTGGTGATCAGGAAATGAACCCTCGTTTACGATTGGCTGTTTCTACTGCTAAAGGTGCAAATATGCCTAACTCGAATATTGAACGGGCAATCAAAAGAGGTACAGGTGAATTAGAGGGTGTTAATTATGAACATCTTATATATGAAGGATATGGTCAAAATGGTGTAGCTATTATTGTCGAAACTCTTACAGATAATAAACAGCGAACAGTCGCAGATGTTAGACATATTTTCTCAAAATACGGTGGTAATCTTGCAGAGAATGGATCTGTCTCATATATGTTTGAGAAAAAGGGTATGATAGTGATCCCTGAAGACGATCTTGATGAAGATGAAGTAATGATGGCTTCACTTGATGCAGGAGCAGAAGATTTTATTGTTGAAGAAGGTGACTATATAATTTATACTGCTTATGCTGATCTTCATAGTGTTCTTAAAAAAATGGAAGAAGCAAACTACAATATTGAAAAAGCTGAAATTACTAGAGTCCCTCAAAATACAATAAATGCTGATGAAGTAGCTGAAAAGTTGCTTAAATTAATTGATCACCTAGAGGATTGCGATGATGTACAGAAGGTATATGCAAACTTCAAGATCTCAGACATAGTTTTCGAAAGGTTATCAGAAGATTGATAATTCTTGGAATAGATCCGGGCAGTTATAATGTAGGGTATGGAATCCTGCAAGTTGAAAAACGTAAAATAGTAGCTGCTGGATGTGACACAATAGTAACCAATTCAAAAGCACCATTAGCTGAAAGATTAGTTGAGATACAATCAGGAATGAATAAAATTATTTCAGAATACAAACCTGATATTGCTGTTGTAGAGACTATATTTTATGGAAAAAATATTAAATCTGCTTTTACTTTAGGACATGCCAGAGGTGTGATCTTGCTATCCTTAGCTCAACATAATATTGAAATTGTAGAATATTCTCCTAGAGAAGTAAAAAAATCTGTTGTTGGAAATGGCAATGCATCAAAAGAACAAGTTGAATATATGGTTCAGAAGATTTTAAACCTGAGCACTAAACCAAAAACCGAGGATGCAGCAGATGCTCTTGCAATTGCACTTTGTCAATTCAATAAAAATAAATTTAAATACTAAATAAATGTGGACATCATTGTCTAAAATTTATAGCTGTAATCGTTAGAATTTGATAAAAGAGGGTAAATATGTATTCTTATCTTAAGGGTATTTTGTCAGAGAAATATCCCACCACTATTGTAATTGATTGCACAGGTATTGGATATGAATTGTTCATACCACTTAGTACGTATGATAAATTACCGGAAATAGGGAAAGAAGTAAAAGTTCTTGTTCACTACTCATTTAACGAAACTGACGGTGTAAGGTTATTTGGATTTTTTTCTGATGAAGAAAAAGTACTTTTCAGGCAATTGATAAATATTTCTAAGGTTGGACCCAAACTGGCTTTATCTGTTCTTTCAGGGCTTTCTATTGCTGATCTGATACGTGCTATTCAAATGGGTGATGTAAATCTGATTACTACAATACATGGCATTGGCAAAAAATCAGCTGAACGGCTTATAATTGAATTGAAGGATAAGGTTGGTGATATTACTTCAAAATCTTTGGTTGGAAATTATATTGGTATTGATTCTGAGTTGATTCAAGATGCAGAAACTGCTCTTTTAACGTTGGGGTATAAACGCTATGATGTTAGAAAAACAATTTCAAAATTGATGAAAGAGAATGAATTTTCAACTTCAGAAGAAATAACAAAAGCTGCTATAAAGGCATTATATAAAAAACGAAATATATGATAGATGTTAGATTAGAAGCGTATAAGATAATTCTTAAAGTTATTTCTAAGAATATATTTTCAGATAAATTATTACAACAGATGACCAAGAAGATCAATCAAGCAGGGGAAAGATCTGATTTGTTGTATGTACTTGTGAAGGGTGTGATAAAAATGCATGTCAACCTGGAATATATCGCATCCCAATATACTGATCCGAAGAAGTTTTCTAATACAAATATTAAGATAAAAATACTATTATATATGGGTTTGTACCAGCTCATATATTGTGATTATATTCCACAGCATGCTGCAGTAAATGAAACTGTTTCTATTGCAAAAAAGATGTATGGAGAGAAAATTTCCAAATTTATTAATGCTATTTTAAGAAAGTATCTTCGTGAAGAGAAAATTGAATATCCTTTAGAGAACTTAGATAGAATTTCTGTTCAGTATTCATTTCCAAAAGAGATTTTAGAAAAATGGATAGAATATTGGGGTGAAAAAGATACTGAAAAATTGTGTGCATATTATAATCAACCTCCTAATTTACATATTCGTATCAACACATGTGCTACTAATAAAAAAAGATTAATGAAATATTTATTAAGACGTGACATAATCGTTATTGATAGTGATGCTTCGGAGAACATTCTGATTACAGACCAAGCAAGGGATGTGTTAAATGAAATTTCTTTCTCTGAAGGGTATTTCTCAATTCAGGATGTATCTGCTGCTCTGGTCGTGGAATTATTAACTCCTGAACAAAATGAATCTATTCTTGATCTTTTTGCAGCACCAGGTGGGAAGGCAACTTATATTGCTGAATTAATGCGAAATTCTGGTGAACTGATTGCAGTTGATAAATTTCCGAACAAAATTAAAAAACTCAAGAGAGCAGTTGAGAGATTACAAATTACTAATATAAAACTTAATGTGAACGATGCCTTCAAATACGGACCTATAGCTCCTGCTTACGATAGAGTTCTTCTAGATGTGCCATGCTCTGGTTGGGGAGTTTTTCAGAAGAAAGCTGAGTTGAGATGGCAGAAGAATCAGAATATGAAAGAATTATTGAAGCTACAGAAAAGAGCGCTTGATCTTGGGGCTAGATTTTTATGTCCGGGTGGAATTTTAGTTTATAGTACTTGTACTTTAAACAAAGATGAAAATGAAAAACAAGTTGAGAAATTTCTGAACAGAAATTCTGAGTTTACACTTGAACCAGCTGAACAATTTATTCCAAAAGAATTTACAGAAAATGGTTATTTGAAAACATTACCGTTCAAACATAATTCTGATGGTGCATTTGCAGCCAGAATGAAGAAAAAGATATAGGAGTTCATAAATGACAAAAATGAAGTCTATTTTAATAGCATTAAGTGTTCTTGCAGGTTTATTTATCATTGCTTTCTTTGGAACAGACCTGATCATGAAAATAATAGTTGGACATGGTAATGAAGTTCAAGTTCCACTTTTGATAGGTGAGGATTATGAAGTAGCGCGTAAAACTTGTACAGAAATGAAATTATATATGGAACAGAGTGAACTTGTCCACGATGAGAACATAGATAAGGGGAAAATAATATCACAAAAACCAAATCCTGGTACTATGACTAAAAAATACAGAACTGTAAGTGTAGTACTTAGTAATGGCCCAGAAATGGTAAGAATTCCTTATCTTGATAATTTAAGTATTGTTGAAGCAAAATTAAAGTTGGAAAATGCAGGGCTTTATCTTGGCGAAAAAGTGTTCAGGTATTCTGATGAAGTAAAAAAGGAAAATGTGATATATTCTCAACCAATGGCTGATGAATTAATACCCAAAAAAAGTAGTGTAACAATAATTGTAAGTTTAGGAAAATATACAACTTCTTCTGGAGATGATAATAAGTGGAAAAATCTTTTCGGAGAATAACAATAAAAGTGCATTAATACACACTCTCAGAAGAATATTTAACATTAATAAAATAACAAAAAAACAAATAAAATCAAGTGTTATTTATTGAGATTTTTTTTAAGGGCTCGTAATTTCTTGAAGCGTATAGATTTACGAGCCCTATATTTGTATCTTAGAAACCTATAAAATATTAGCTAACTTTATATAAATAAAATAGTTGACACATATCAGCGTCATGCCGTTATCGTCCTATGAAAAAAATGAAAAAAAATGAAAAGAAATTACAAAAAAAGGAAGAGGTTTTTATATGACTAACACGGAATATACAGCAGGAAATATCAAGGTCTTAAAAGGTCTTGAAGCCGTACGAAAACGTCCGGCAATGTATATTGGTGGAACCACCGAAAGAGGTTTGCACCATTTGGTTTATGAGGTAGTTGACAATAGTATTGATGAAGCTCTCGCAGGTTATTGTGATAGGATAGATATTACTATTCATAAAAATGGCTGGGTTTCAGTTATAGATAACGGGCGAGGTATTCCTGTAGAAATGCATAAAACAGAAAAAATTCCAGCTGTGCAGGTTGTGATGACAATACTGCATGCTGGAGGGAAATTCGATAATAAATCTTATAAAGTTTCTGGTGGACTGCATGGTGTGGGTGTATCTGTTGTGAATGCACTTGCCGAGCATCTGGAAGTAGAAATTTATAAAGATGGTAAAATTTATCATCAAGCTTACGCAAAAGGAAATCCACAAACTAAAGTAGTAGTAACAGGAAAAACAAATAAAACCGGAACAAAAGTTAGTTTTATTCCTGATAAAACAATTTTTGAAACTACATCATTTAACTTTGATTATCTTTCGACTAGATTAAGGGAGTTGGCATTCCTTAATAACGGTATATTGATTTCACTGACTGATGAAAATGAGAATAGAACGCATGATTTTCATTATGAAGGTGGAATAAGTTCTTTTGTAGTATATCTCAATGAAAACAAAAAAGTACTCTCCGCTGAACCTATTTATATTAAGGGAGAAAAAGAAAATACTGAATTCGAAGTAGCAATTCAATATAATGAAGGTTTTCAGGAAACAATTAATAGTTTTGCAAACAATATTAATACCATAGAGGGTGGAACGCACCTTAGTGGTTTTAAATCTGGTCTAACCAGGGCGGTTAATACTTACATAAAAAATGCAAATTTATTAAAAAATGAAAAAGTGTCTCCCGGTGGCGGAGATATTCGTGAAGGTATAACAGCTATTATCAGTGTGAAACTTCGTGATCCTCAGTTTGAAGGACAAACCAAAACAAAACTGCAGAATAGCGAAATTGAAGGGATAATTAACTCAATTGTATATGAGAAGCTTATGGAGTTCTTTGAAGAAAACCCTAAAGAAGCAAAACATATTGCAATGAAAGCAATTCTTGGTGCTAGATCTCGTGAAGCGGCTCGTAAAGCTAGAGAATTGACTAGAAGAAAATCTGTTCTGGAAAGTGGAAGTCTTCCTGGTAAATTAGCTGATTGCTCAATACAAGATCCATCTCAGACTGAGATCTTCTTGGTTGAGGGTGATTCTGCTGGCGGCTCTGCAAAAATGGGAAGAGATAGAACTTTCCAGGCAATTCTACCGCTTTGGGGGAAAATGCTCAATACTGAAAAAGCTAGAATTGATAAAGTACTTAACAATGATAAGATACAACCTGTCATATTGGCTCTTGGTGCTGGTATTGGAGATGAATTTGATATATCAAAATTGCGTTACAATAAAGTAATTATTATGGCAGATGCTGATGTTGACGGTCTTCATATTGCAACATTACTTCTTACATTTTTCTTTAGATATATGCGTCCTTTGGTGGAATATGGTCACATTTATATTGCCAAACCACCTCTGTTCCTGGTAAAAAAAGGAAGAAGTAAAAAATATGCATACTCACCAAAAGAGAGAGATGAGGTGATGAAAGAGATGGGTGGTCGCGGATTGCATATTCAAAGGTATAAAGGTCTTGGTGAGATGAATGCGGATCAACTATGGGATACCACACTAGATCCGGAAAGGAGAATACTTATTTCTGTGAAGATAGATGATGCCATCGAAGCTGATAGAATGTTTACAATATTGATGGGTGATGAAGTAGAACCACGAAGAGAATTTATTGAGAAGAATGCACAATATGCAAACGTCGATGTTTAGGGGGATAAATGATACACGATAGATCAAGAATTGAATTATTAGAAATAGAAGATGTATTAAAAAGAAATTATCTGGAATACTCGATGAGCGTAATTGTTTCCAGAGCATTACCTGATGTTAGAGATGGTTTAAAACCTTCACAACGAAGAATACTTTATGCAATGAACGAACTTAATTTAACTCCAGGTAAAGGTTTTAGGAAATGTGCAAAAATTGCCGGTGATACTTCCGGTAACTATCATCCGCATGGTGAGCAGGTTATTTATCCAACCTTAGTTAGAATGGCTCAAGAATGGAGCTTACGGTATATGTTAGTAAATGGTCAGGGTAACTTTGGTTCTCAAGATGGTGATCCACCGGCTGCTATGCGTTATACTGAGGCAAGACTTCAAAAAGCCGCAGTTGATCTCATGGATGATCTTGATAAAGATACTGTTGATTACAAAACAAATTATGATGACACAAGAAAGGAACCTGTAGTTTTTCCATCTAAATTTCCTAACCTGATGGTTAATGGTTCATCCGGTATTGCTGTGGGAATGGCAACAAATATGGCACCTCATAATGTTGGTGAAGTTTGTGATGGTATTACGGCTTATGTTGATAATCCTGACATGGAGCCTGCAGAATTTCTTAATTATATAAGCGGACCTGATTTTCCAACTGGCGGTTATATTATTGGAAAACAAGGAATTAAAGATTACTTTGAAACGGGTCGTGGTCGAGTAATAATGCGCGGTAAAGCTGCCATTGAAACAAAGAACAATGGCTCTGAAATGATCGTGATCACAGAAATTCCTTATATGCTTAATAAAAGTCTGCTAATCCATAAGATCGTTAGTGTTGTTAAAGATAAACGAATAGAAGGTATTAGCGATATTCGTGATGAATCCGGACGACAAGGAATGCGTCTTGTAATTATTGTAAAAAGAAATTATGAGGCAAGTTCAGTCTTGAATAAATTGTATAAATACACACAATTACAAGAAAGTTTCAGTGTTAATAACCGAGCTTTAGTAAAAGGTATTCCAATGGTTATTAACATGAAAGATATGATCTCAAATTATGTTGATTTCCGTCATGAAGTTGTGGTTCGCAGAACTAAGTACGAACTTAGGAATGCTGAGGAACGTCTTCATCTATTAGAAGGTTATAGAATTGCATTGGATAATATTGATGAGATCATTGCAACAATCAAGGCATCTAAAAATGCTCAGGAAGCTGGTATTAAACTGCAAGAAAAATTTAAACTTTCTGAAATTCAGGCAAAAGCTATTTTGGAAATGAGATTGCAAAAACTTACAGGACTTGAAAGAGAAAAAATTGAACAAGAGTATAAAGATATAATCAAGACAGTTAAAAAACTTAAAGGTATACTGGAAGAAAGGTCACTTCGAATGGATATTATTAAAGCAGAAGTTGCTGAGATCAAGAAAAAATATGCTGATCTTAGAAGAACAACAATCTTAGAAGGTTCTGCAGATATTGAAACTGAAGATATGATAGCTGATGAAGAGATGGTTATTACAATTTCCCGTCATGGATATATTAAACGTCTTCCAATAAGAACTTATAGGAATCAGGGGAGAGGTGGAAAAGGATTATCAGGTTCAAACCTTAAAGATGAAGACTTTATAGAAAATATTTTTGTTGCATCTACACATGCCTACATCCTGTTTTTTACAGATCATGGAATCTGTCACTGGCTAAAGGTTCATAGAATACCTAGTTTGGGAAGACTTGCACGGGGAAAAGCAATAGTGAATCTTCTTCAACTTGAGAAAGATGAAAAAATTGAAGCATTTGTAACTGTAAGAGATTTTGATGATCCTTATTATGTTACAATGGTAACAAAAAATGGAACAATTAAAAAATCTGAATTGAAATCGTTTTCAAGACCAAGAGTTAATGGCATAATAGCTATAAAATTATTGGAAGGCGATAAACTGATTGAAGCAAAAATAACTGAGGGTGATAATGACATTATCCTAGCTACTAGAAATGGTTATGCAAATAGGTTTAACGAAACTGATGCTAGATCAATGGGAAGAAATTCACAGGGTGTACGTGGTATACGTCTTAGAGATAATGATCAGGTAGTTGCTATGGTAGTAATAAGACGAGAAGGTACACTTTTATCTATAAGTGAGAATGGTTTTGGAAAGCGAACTGAAATCAGTGGTTATAAAGTAACAAAACGTGGTTCAAAAGGGGTTATTACACTTAAAACTACTGAACGTAACGGTAAGTTGATTTCACTTCTAGAGGTTGTAGATAACGATGATCTGATGATCGTTACGAAAGAAGGCATGATCATTCGTCAGTCTGTGAATAAAATTTCAATTATTGGCAGGAATACACAAGGTGTGAAATTAATTGCACTCAATGGTAAAGATAAAGTGTATGATATTGCGAGAATTGTTGCAGAAGATGAGCAGGAAGAAGGTGAAGAAAATACGGAATCTCCAGATCAAACAACAGATAATAAATTAACAACTGATTCTAAAGTAGCAGAAAAAAATGAACAACCTCTTGATGAGGAAGTTACAAATGAGACTGCAGATGTTGTTGAAGAAACCCCTGCTAAAGTTATTGAGAAAGAAAAAGATATTAGTGAGGATGTTTCTGAGGAAGTATTAGAGGAAGAAATAGCTGATAAACATACCACAGAAAATGATAATGATCAAGAACAGGAGATTGATTTCGGACTTGACAGCTAATCCGTAATAATAAGGCTAAACACAAATCAATGCAGAGACGATTTTTTTATGATCGTCTCTGCTAATATGTGAGGTAAAATTATGAAACGATTCATTTTTCCACTATTATTACTTGTTTTAATATTTTCTGGATGCACAATTAAATATGTTCCAGTTCAAACTGACGGTGTTACGATTGCTGATGACTTTGGTGTTAATAAAACAAAAGCCTATACTTTCGCTGCTGCTAATGAATATTGGAACAAAGAACCACAGGAATTAACTAATTTTTTTACTACATTCTACGTTTCGATTCAGAATAGGAAACGAGATGATTTAGAAGTTGAGATGAGCGATTTTGGCTTAATCGACCAAAATGGTAATCAGTATGATGTAGTAACTCAGGATTATATTGAAAATCTGCTTGCTCCCAGGCAGATCGATTATCTTTTGATCAATGAAAATGAAAAAGAGCCTATTGATACTGAAGAGTTTTTCAATGAGCAGAAACAGGTTATGAAAGATTGGCAGACAGCTCAGAATAATCTCATAACCTATTCTTTCCATTTTGGGAAGATATTACCAGGAGCAAAGAAATCCGGTTTCATTTTTTTTCCTAAATTGGAATCTGTAAATGCTGAATGTGAATTGAGATATAATAATAGAATCATAAAATTCATCAGACTTGATGAGAAAAAGAAACAAGAAAAAGAATAAATTCAAAATAGGACATATAAAACCTTCAAGGATATTAAATCTTCGAAGGTTTTTTTGTTTTTTCAAAGCATTGACAAATTATCAGAAAATTAAATTCTCGCACAAAATTGATATAAATAGAAGGATATGAATATGTTAGATTTTATTAAAGACAAAAAAAGAACTCATTATGCAGAGAAATTGAGCAAACAAAATGTTGGTGAAAATGTAACCTTAATGGGTTGGGTTCATCGTCGCAGAGATCTCGGCGGGTTGATTTTCATTGATATTAGAGATGTTTCAGGAAAAATTCAAATTGTATTTCATCCGGAGAATAAAGCAGTTCATGCAAAAGCTGGTAAACTGAGAAATGAATATGTGATAGCTGTAAGTGGAAAGATTGTTCTCCGTGATCAACAAAATATTAATAAAGAGATGAAAACTGGAGAGATCGAGGTTGAAGCACAGGAATTGTTTCTTCTCAATAATTCAGAACCATTACCTGTTCAAATTAATGAAAATGTTCTGGCAGAAGAAGATCTTCGTCTTAAATACCGATATCTTGATTTGCGTCGTGATAAGCTAAAAGATATAATTCTGATTCGTCATGAGATAGTTTATGCGATTAGAGAATTTTTGGTAAAAAAAGATTTCTTTGAAATTGAAACTCCAATGTTGATGAAAAGTACACCTGAAGGTGCAAGAGATTTTCTTGTTCCCAGCAGAGTTCATAATGGGAAATTCTTTGCGCTTCCTCAATCCCCGCAAATATATAAACAGCTTCTCATGATCGGTGGGTTCGATAGGTATTTCCAGATCGCTCGTTGCTTCCGTGATGAAGACCTGCGAGCAGATAGACAACCGGAATTTACTCAACTTGATCTTGAAATGAGTTTTGTAACTCAAGAAGAAATTTTCCAAATTATGGAAGAGTTGTTCAAATATATTTATAATAAAGTTATCAATATTGATCTTCCAATTCCGTTTCCACATTTAACTTATAAACAGTCGATGAATCGTTACGGATCTGATAAACCTGATACACGTTTTGGTATGGAATTGAATGATCTTTCCGAGATTTTGGTAAATTCTGGATTCAAGGTTTTTAGTGGAGCTTTGCAGCATGGTGGAAGTGTACGTTGTGTAGTTGCACAAAGTTGTGCTGGTTACTCTAGGAAACAAATTGATATTCTTATAGATAGAGCTAAACATGTTGGCGGTAAAGGACTTGCTTATGTAAAATATCAAGATGGGGAATTCCAAACTGGTATCTCAAAATTTTTATCAGATGAAGAGAAGAAACAAATTATTAAAATATCCGGAGCAGAGGATGGAGATCTTATCCTTTTTGCTGCTGATACAAATAAAATCGTTTTCAAAGTACTTTCAGAGATCAGAAATTATCTAGGAAAAGAACTTGAACTTTATGATCCAAAGCAGTTCAATTTATTGTGGATTACTGATTTCCCATTATTCGAATATAACGATGATGAAGAACGTTGGGAAACAGCACATCACATGTTCACTCTGCCAAAAGAAGAGCATCTTAAATATTTTGAAACAGGCGAATATGGGAAGATAGAAGGACAATTATATGATCTAGTTTGTAATGGATTGGAGCTTTCA
>JAGGWC010000167.1 GCA_021157645.1 Candidatus Cloacimonadota bacterium
TAATAAAATAAAGGAAATGTATAAAAAATAATGTTTAATAAATTAACTAATAATCATGTTAAGAAACTGGCTAAATTGCACCAGAAAAAATTCAGAGAAAAATATAAGAAAACAGTCGTTGAAGGTGTACGCTTGATAGACCAATTGAATGATTATGAAATTATATTTGATGAACTGATCATTTTGGACACAAATGGATTTAACACTTCTAAATATTCTGCCAAACAAATATTTGTTGCAAGCCAAGATCAAATGAAAAAGATCACAGTTACAAAAACACCCCAAAATATTGTAGCAGCAATAGACACAATTCCAATTCCAGTTAAACAGAGAGAATTCCTGCTCTATCTTGATGGAATTAGCGATCCTGGAAATATGGGAACAATATTTCGCACAGCTACAGCAGCTGGAGTTTCCGGTATAATCCTATCACCTGATTGCTGTGAGATATACAACCCCAAAGTAATACGGGCATCATTAGGCTCGGTATTTTATTTGCCTTCGGAAACTCACGATCATAACTGGCTTAAAAGTTTACAAACTACAATTGTTGCTACAACACTAGAAGAATCTATCAATCTATTTGAACTTGAAAAACCTGCCAGTTTAATGCTCGTTATCGGTTCAGAAGCATTTGGAATAAGTAAAGAGATCTTAAAAATTGCAAACCAAAAAGTAAAAATACCAATTCTCGGGAATATTGAATCGATAAATGCTGCAGTTGCGGCTGGAATAGCCATCTATCATTTTATTGATAAATAGATATAATGGTAACAATAAAAGAACTCACAAACAAAAAAGTATGGCTTGCACCACTAGCCGGAATTACTGATAATCCATTTAGATCTATATGTAAAGAATGTGGTGCTGATGTTGTGGTTAGCGAAATGATAAGTGTAGACGGACTCCTTTACAATAGAGACCGCAGTTTAGAATACGCAGAATTTGAAGAATCTCAACATCCTTTTGGATTCCAATTATTTGGTTCTGATCCTGATATTTTTAAGAAAGCACTCAAAATTGCCTTAACTAAAAAACCTGATTTTATAGATATTAATATGGGATGCCCTGTTAAGAAAGTTACAAAACGTGGTGCCGGTTCTGCTTTGATGACAACAACCAATATTGCTGCTAAAATTGTGTACGAAACAAAAAATATTCTAGCTCCTCTTAATATTCCACTTTCGGTAAAATTCCGTTCCGGTTGGGATATATTCAGCATAAATTCTCTTGAATTTGGAAAAGAAATGCAGGAAGCTGGAGCAGATATAATCTGCCTGCATCCCCGCACACGCGAACAGATGTTTTCGGGTAAAAGTAATTGGAAATTGATAACAGAATTGAAAAGTGAAATAAACATTCCTGTGATTGGCAATGGTGATATTATCACAATTGATGACATGATAGCAATGTATGAACAAACCGGTTGTGACTCGGTAATGATAGGTCGCAGTGTTATGGGAAAACCATGGCTATTTAAACAAATTAAAAACTATTTAGATAGTGGAATTATTGAAGAAATCTCTACAGAAGAAAAACTCGAGATCATTAGAAGACACATGGAATTAATGATATTCCATAAAGGAGAAAAAAGAGCCGTTTATGAAATGCGTACACACTTTTCTCATTACACAAAAGGACTCCGTGGAGGAGCACAAGTGAGAAACAAAATTAATAAATTACACGACGTTGACAAAATATTATTATTGGTTGAAAAATTGTACAAAGCACAAAATCAGGTTGAGGAAAGAGATGACAGAACAGAAGAAATTGAATAACATTCTATGGCAGGCAAAAATGCAATTAAATTCAAACTGGTTGGATGCAAAACAAATCCTGCAGGACGGATTAGAAGAATTTCCGCAAAATACCGAGTTTCTCCTTTTCCTGGCAGAGATCTACTTCAGCAAAAAATTATTCCGTAAAGCTATCGGTGTATATCATGAAATTTTAAGAATTGAACAGAATAACGAAACTGCGATCTTCCAAATTGCCAATGCATTTATGGCGATAAATGAATACAAATTAGCAATAAATTATTATGATATGCTTTACAATAATTTTCCTGAATTGATTTATAATAAAGCATATGCATATTCCAAAATTGGGAAAAATGAAAAAAGTATTGAAATTTTAGAAAACATATTTAATTTTAGAATATCCTCACTTCTTCCATATATTTTTCTCGCTGAATTATATTTTTTGGATGGAAGGTATAAGGACTCTATAAATACATTAGAAAAGGCACAGCAGAAATTTGGTAAACGGGGAAATATCAGTTATCTTAAAGGACTGGCATATTATAATCTCAAGAACATTCTTAATGCTTATGTAGAATTTGAAAACGCTGAAAAGTTAAAGGTTAATTCTGCTAATTTTTTTAAGAATTACGCACTAACTTGTGATAAAATTGGGAAAACAGAAAAGGCTATAGAATTGCTAATGGATGGTATTAAGAAAAATCCATTCGACCCGATAGTATATATTGAACTAATACAGATCTACCTTGAACATGAAAGATACAAAGAAGCATTTTCGATAGTTGAACTTTCAAGGAAAAACGTTCCCTATTCTGTCACACTTTCTAAGTTACATGATAAAATTGTACTCTATTTTGCTAAAGAGAAAATCGGGAAAGAATAAATTATGGAAGGATTTAGAATTGTCTGGTGGGTTGTTGTTGTTATATTCTATCTATTAGGCGTAATAGCAGCTCTTGATGCAATTTGGAAAGGTAGAACTTCTCAGGGTTCAGTTGCATGGGCTGTTGCGCTCATCTCCTTCCCTTATCTAGCAGTTCCTCTTTACTGGATTTTCGGTGATAGAAAATTTCATGGCTATATAAACGCACGTCGTACAGGTGATCTGAAGATAAATAATATTGCTCACGATCTTAGAAGCAAATTGGAGAATAATAACCTAATCTCCAAAGATGAACATCCAGATTTCAGTGTTGTGGAAGCACTAGCAAAAATGCCGTTTACTTCCTATAATAAAGCAGAATTACTCATAAACGGAGAAACCACTTTTGACGCAATTTTTAAGGGAATTGATAAAGCACAGGATTATATTCTCGTGCAGTTTTATAAGATCAATGATGATAAGCTGGGGAAAAAATTGCAGACTAAACTAATTGCAAAAGCGAAAAAAGGTGTGAAAATCTATCTGCTTTATGATGACATTGGTTGTACTCCCCTGCCCCGGTCTTATATGGAAAAAATGCGCAATAACGGAATAGAAGTTCACAATTTTAAAAGCAGGAAAGGTTGGGCACACAGGCTTCGTTTGAATTTTAGAAATCACCGAAAAATAGTGGTTGTTGATGGCAAAATTGCTTATGTGGGTGGTTTGAATGTGAGCGATAAATATATGGGAATACATCCAAAATATGGTTACTGGCGCGATA
>JAGGWC010000136.1 GCA_021157645.1 Candidatus Cloacimonadota bacterium
AATGTATGTTTTTGTGAAAATACACTATCTCTCCTTTTTTACGAGACCGTCAATGTTGAACATATTAATTCAAGTTTAAAAGCAGAAAAAGATTATACCGTTGCAAAGAAATTATTAGAAAATAAAAGACAATCATTTTAAGCCTGTGAGCTATCTGGTCAAGGGTTTATAGTTTCAGAAAAAAAAGCGAAAGAATGGATTAAAGAAGATGAAAAAAACATAGCCCATCTTTCGGTAAAAGTCATCTAAGTTATTGATATATAAGGAAGACATTTTTCGTTTGGGCACTACAAATGAGTGATTTGTTTTTTTATCTTTCTATTTTTCTTCACTGTAATATCCAGCAAATCATAAATCTCTTTGGCAGCTTCTTCCGGTATCCCTGTGACTCTGGTATAATAAATATCGCCCGCTCTTGACCTCTGAATTGTTGTTGAACGGTTATGATTTTTTAAATTCAGCATAATTGTTCCCCAACTTTTATAATACCCTTTTTGATTCAAACTGAAAATAACACTATTTAATATAGAATAAGCTAATACGGATATGAACAAATGTGCTTCTATTCTGCTGTCTCTTCGATGATAAACAGGTCTTGTTCCTAAATTGGATTTTAATGACTTGAAAGCAGATTCCACTTTTGTTAATTTTATATAAAAATTCCAAATCTCCTCTTCAGAAAGGTTTTTTTTGTCAGTTTCTATTACATAACAGCCGGCAAGTTCTTCTTTTTTCAATCTTTTCCGGTTTCTTTTTAAAGTGATATTTGATACATAATCCTTATTCTTTTTATCTTGCTCAAATGTTATCTCATAAATGCTTGATATTGCTCCGTATCGCTCTTTTATACGACCAATACGCTCTTGTATTTTCAGGATATTCTTGATGTTTCCCGATTGATTAGATTTAATAAGCCTGTTTATATCTTCAAGATAACGGCTTTCCTTTTTTCCAATGATAGCTCTTTCTTTTTGAGCTTTCCCTTCACTATAAACCAATACTCGTGTTTGATCTTTTTCATCTTGCCGCTTTAAATAAACAATTTGACCCGAAGCTGTTTCGTGCCGTTTCCCTTCTTCTTTTATTTTGGAAAACTCTTCTTTATAGAGAGTTGTTACATTTTTTCGCTCAATAACAAAATATGAATATTTGTTGGATTTTAAATATTCGAGATTCTCTTTTGTTGCTATTCCGCGATCCATTGCTATAGATGGTCTTTCCAAGTAATCAAATAAACTATTCGATTCACTATAAAGTTGCTTTAATGTAGCTTCAAGTGTTAATGGTTCTGATTGATTGCCTCTATAAATGCGACTATATAATGGAAAACCATTCTGATCCACAACTAATGCCAATGTTACCAATGGGCAATCTGTTCGCTTTTCTTTAGATTTCCCTCGAAAACAAAGGTCACTGTTCGGTTTGCTGCTTTCAAAATAGGTATTTGTTAAATCATACAAATATATGCTATCGGTAAAGGGAAATAATTGTTTGGTTTTTTCTCGTAAAAGGTATTCTATTTTTATATGATTGGCATAAAGAGCATCTCCTATCTCATAAAAAGAATCTTTCCCTGTATCACTTAAATCGCTTGATAAATTCTCGCTCAAGCCGCTTATTTTACGAAACCAATTAATCGTATGAAGCTCACTCCCTGGAGAAATCAAACGACCTCCAATGACAACTTTGGCAAGATCAATATCTTTTCGATTGAATCCGCATTCCTTTAATATGCTGTCAAATTGTAATCTTTTCCAAAATTCTTCAAAAATAAGTTCCCGCCCCACCGATCTATAGTAGGTTTGATCTGTTGATGAAAGGTCTATTTCCACATAATTTGCATTGGACTCTTCTTCTGCTTTTTCAGCTTCAAGTGCAATCTTTTCATTATATTTCTGAACTGCTTTTACTGTAATACGTTCCAGTTTGGGAAATTTTATAGTTTCCTGTTTGCCTGCGATTCTTCTTTCAATTAATTTGGCTAATATTTTTCTTTCATCATTCGTAATATCTAATTTACCAAGATGAAGAATCACTCGCTGACGAGGACCCTTGGCGCTTTGCAAAGTTTCTACCAGTTTATAATAACTGTAAATTTTGCCCGATTTTTTGTCTTTGATTTCTTTTTTTCTTATATACATATGACCAAGAAATAATGGTGTGAAAAGCTGTCAATAAAAAAATAATAATGAGAATAACTTGGGCACTTTATCGCTGTTTTCAGAAATCCAACCCTTATTTTTCAATAGGTTAGGACTCAGAATATCTGCTTTTTAGCTTTTTTTGCCGAAAGATGGGTTAAGTCCTGACGAGAACGGTTCTTATGTTTTACCTGAAGAAGGAACCAGACTTGATTCAAGCTTTGTAATACATCTTAATGCCAGAGAAAATTGGGTGGGCTTTTGGCTTCCCGGTTCAGAAAATTGGTCTGATGCACTTGGAATATGCAAAGATGCTTTTACTCAAATAAAAGCGGAAACGTGGACAATGACCAAGGTTGGTAGCTCATGGTGGGGTCCATCTAATGCAACATTTGATTACGGTAAAGGTTACATAATGTATGTTGATGAAAATCAATATCCTGATGGACTTGATTTTTATTGGAACATCACCTTTCATGCAGGTGGTAGATTTGTAAAATCACAACCTGAGACCTTTACATACCAAGAAAAAGCTGATTACGAAGTTATTGATATTCAATCCATAGAAGATGGAGAAAATATTGATGAAATAGGAGTATTTGTAAACGGTATTTG
>JAGGWC010000020.1 GCA_021157645.1 Candidatus Cloacimonadota bacterium
ACATTTCTTACTCAATAACAACTGATAATATAAAATATTATGATATCCCCAAAGTAGATTTTATTGATGATAATTACTGGCTGGCAAATATGGGCATATCCTTCAGTTTTTCTAATAATCTTGATCTAACAAGTGGAATTCGTTTCAATAATTATGAATATTATGATCAAACTCAACATATTGGTCTTTTTTCTAATCTACGTTGGCAATTTAAAAAACGCAGTTATGTTTATCTGGGGTACAATTCCGCAAATGATAAAATAAATGAGGTTGATGAATATAGTCACCAGCAAGCTTATTTAAAGATCTCTTATTCATTTTGAAAGAAGATATTTTATTATAGCTGAATCCAAAATATCTGTTAAATCTGAAATCAAATTATTTTCACTCAATCAAACTTTTTTAATATATTTTGTTGTGGTTTTCTATAACAAACCTACATTTATAAAAAACATTTGACATCCAATTCCTGATTTTAAAAACCTACTTCAAATATAATCTTTGGGAGAGTATCTAAAATTATGAAATATAAAACCGAGATTGACATTGCAATTAACAAATTTATTGGAAAGAAAGGTGCTTTGATCCCACTTCTGCAAAATGCTCAAGATATCGAAGGATATTTATCTAAAGAAATAATGAGTTACGTTTCAGAAAAAACAGGAATCAAGCTTGCACATATTTATGGTGTTGCAACATTTTATACAATGTTCAGATTAAAACCACAAGGAAAACACATTATCAGAGTTTGTAAAGGAACTGCCTGCCATGTTTCCAATGCGAATTCTATCATGAATGAGGTCAACAATCATTTAAATCTATCTGGTGAAGAAGATACAACTAAAGATGGTAACTTCACGGTAATGTCTGTAGCCTGCCTTGGTTGCTGCAGCCTTGCTCCTGTTATTATGATCGATGATAATACATATGGAAAATTAACTCCCGATTCAATTGGGAAAATATTAAAAAAATACGAATAGGGAGATAATTTGAGTTTAGTAATAAAAGTTGGTTTAGCAAGCTGCGGATTAGCGGCTGGTGCTGGTGAAGTTTATAATGCTATACAGAAGCATATTAAGAAAAATAAAATTGATGCCGAATTAAAAAAGACAGCTTGTATCGGAATGTGTTTCGTTGAACCCCTTGTAGAAATCTATGAAGAAGAAAAAAAATCTATTACCTACGGAGATGTTACTCCAGAAAATGTTGGTGATATCATTGATGCATTTTCTAAGGGGAAACCCATCGAAGAAAATGTGATAATTTCAAACATTCTTAAGGGAAGTGAGAATAAAACATTTAAAAAACAAAAGAGAATAGTCCTGCGAAACTGTGGTATAATTGATCCCATTTCAATCAATGATTATCTTGAAAAAGATGGTTACAGCGCTTTGGAAAAATCTATGAAGAATATGACCCGTGAAGAAATTATTGATGAGATAAAAAATTCCGGTCTTCGCGGACGCGGTGGAGCTGGTTTCCCAACAGGATTAAAATGGCAATTTGCTTATAATGCACAGAATGATAAGAAATACATTGTATGTAATGCAGACGAAGGTGACCCAGGTGCATTTATGGATAGAAGTGTCTTGGAAGGTGATCCTCATAGCGTGATAGAAGGAATGATAATCGGAGCTTATGCAATTGGTGCTGACGAAGGTTATATTTATTGTCGGGCAGAATATCCACTTGCAATTAAACATCTTGAAATAGCAATTGAACAAGCAACCGAAAAAGGATATATTGGAAATAAAATTTTTGGAACTGATTTTAATTTTGAACTCCATATTAAGGAAGGAGCCGGCGCTTTTGTTTGCGGAGAAGAAACTGCATTAATGGCATCTATCGAAGGAAAACGCGGAATGCCAACTATCAGACCACCATTCCCGGCACAATCAGGTCTTTGGGGAAAACCCACAAATATAAATAATGTAGAAACTTTCGCTAATATTGCATGGATCATTTTAAATGGTGCAAAAGAGTATACAAAATATGGAACCGAAAAGAGCAAGGGAACCAAAGTATTTGCTTTAGCTGGAAAGATAAAAAATAGCGGACTGATAGAGGTTCCAATGGGAATGTCACTTAGAGATGTGATTTATGATGTTGGTGGTGGAATGAAAACCGAGAGACCGTTTAAAGGTGTACAATTAGGTGGTCCTTCTGGAGGTTGCCTTCCAGCTAAGCTTTTAGACACAATTGTTGATTACGATTCGATTAATAAAACAGGTGCCATTATGGGTTCTGGTGGTATGGTTGTAATGGATACATCCAGCTGCATGGTAGATATTGCTAAATTTTTCCTTAATTTCACACAAAATGAATCTTGTGGAAAATGTACTTTCTGTCGAGTTGGAACAAAACGCATGCTTGAAATTCTTACAAGAATATCTGAAGGTAATGGAAAAATGGAAGATTTGGATACGTTAGAAGAACTTTCGGAAAATATTAAAAAAGGTTCTCTATGCGGCCTTGGACAAACTGCCCCAAATCCTGTATTAACAACTTTAAAATATTTCCGGGAAGAGTACATTGCTCATATTAAAGATAAAAAATGCCCGGCAGGAGTTTGCACTGCACTTATCAAATATGAAATAATTGAAGATAAATGTATTGGGTGTACAGTGTGTGCTATGAAATGCCCTGTAAATTGTATTTCTGGTGAACGGAAACAAGTTCACAAGATAGATCAGAATGTATGTATTAAATGCGGTGCTTGTTATGATGCCTGCAAATTCGATGCTATCAAAAAAGGATAATCAGTATGATAACTATAAAAATAAATGGGAAAGAAGTAAAAACTGAAAAAGGCATCAAGATACTGGATGTGGCAAAAGAAAATGGAATAGAGATTCCTACACTCTGTCATGATCAAGAATTATCGCCATATGGCTCATGCTGGGTTTGTGCTGTTAAAGTAAAAGATAGAAAAGGTTTTGTAACTGCCTGTGGAACTGAAGCAATAGAAGGGATGGAGATCGAAACAGATTCAGAAGAAGTTCATAAAGCAC
>JAGGWC010000214.1 GCA_021157645.1 Candidatus Cloacimonadota bacterium
CACAGATAAGCACAGATACAACTTAAAACTAAATTGATTAGAATCCCTCTTCTTGCACGAGTTCGATCACTTACGCTTCGGCTTGTGAACAAAGCAAGCAAACGAAGTTAAAACAAGATTTGGCTTTTATACATTGGCTTTACATAGCAAAATAATGTTCCTCTTTCATTTATTCTAAAAGGAAAACGTATCAGTTTTATTAATTACGAAATTCAAATTACGAGTTACGACAAAAACGAACAACTGATTTTAGAAAATATAATAAACTTTATAAGAACATCTCTTCCTGCACAAATTTGATAATAGATTAAAAAAATTATGATAAGTACTATAAAAGAAAAAGTCCCACCAATAACTGATGGGACTCTGTTTGTATTGAATTTTTTTCTTACTTTCCGATTTCTCCTAAAATTTGAATTTTTCCCAATTTCCTGGTTTTTCTACTTACTTCATTATCAGTAGTATTTTCAGTAGTAACATAATAGAAATATTTTGTGCCTGTTGCAGGTTCAGAATAACCAACTGAAGAAGTTGTGAATACCGTTGCTCCTGAGAAATTATACGGATCTGTAGAACGATAAATGTTAAAATAATCTACAGCCTCTGTATAAGTCCAGTTAAGTACGATCTGATTAGTTCCGATTACCTGTAATTCTCCTCCGCTGTTAACATCAAGAGTACTACCGGCATCAAGTTTAAGAGTACCGTTTTGTTCTATGCCGAATAACCCTCCAACATTGATATCAACATCTCCATTGACAGATATAATTTGCGTTCCTGAATTAAAAACTCCTGCATCTATTATAATACCACCATTAATATCCAGAGCGCTTATTGCATTAACACCATTGTTACGAGTAAGTTCGATCACTGTTCCATCTCTGTTATAGGATATTATTTTTTCATCTTTCGATTCTTTTGTAATCTTATCAGCTGTTGTTTTATTTATCAGAATATCATAAAAGTTACTTCCAACTCCCATACTTAAATTGGCATCAGTTGAACCATATAGTTCGATCGTTCCACCTGTTGGATTAAAATCAGTTCGTGTTCCAGTGAAATTCCCAACTGTTCTGATTGTTCCGCCAGTGATATCTTCAGTTAATGTGTATGAATCATTATCATAGATGTGTATTCCACCTGAGTTAGTCCAGTTCCCACCAATAGCAATATTATGACTGTTCGGATTGAGTACCCCGGCATCAATAGTTAAATCGTTTTTGATAATCAAATCTGATTGCAGAAGGAAGGTATTAGAGCTATTTCTCACCACATTATACACATAATTTCCATTCGAACAATCAATATAACTTCCGTAATTATCTGATGTGAATTCCAGAGTTCCTCCCGAAGGTTTGAAAGTATTCGAATAAACTGTAGATAATGTTCCACCTGTCCTGATAATTCCACCGGTGATATTATCAACAAAAGATGTATGGATTCTAATAGAATTATTTGTTATTTCAAATAAACCGTCACTAAAGTTAAATGTTCTCCAGAGTTTTTGCCAAACGCGAGAAGAAGAAGCATCGACAATAAATGAATCGCCATCAATGGTCAATGTTCCGGTTGATGCGAGTTCAAATTGTCCATGCAAAAGGTTTTTCCACACATCCCCCTAAAAAGTATTAAAACCATGTCACTCTTAATTGTAAAGTTTCCTTTTGCCTCGAGTGGTGTGTAATATTCCTGTATAATCTAACCTTATTGAAGCAGTACCTAATCACAATTGCGAGCTTATAGTAAATGAACTTGTTTAGATCTGATAGTTTGTTGTTTTTTTCTAACATTAAGTGTGTAAAAGCTTTTGATAGTTGATATTTCCATTGATCAAGGCTGTATAGAAAGCTGATCGCGACCCAAAGTATTGTATTCATAGTTTGTAATCTTCTGTAAGTTTGTAACTGAATATCTTCCCATCCGAAATCATTCTTTACTTGCCTGTGAACCTCTTCGATCTTCCACCTGAGACGATAAGATTCTAAAATATATTTGATCATATCTCTTTCAGTTAGATCAGCATCATTAAGATGACATAGAAAATAAAAGATACCACTTCTATAGGAACCATTTCTTCTTTTACTTCTTATCTTAGCAACCACGAGCTTTGCTTCTAATAAAGTTGGATTCTTCACATAATGAGGATTAGAGCGGATTCCAACAGAAATCATTCCAGCAGTTATGGTTGTTCCCTTCTGAGGATGAAAGCGATAGCGAAGCTTTGTCTGATTAGCAACCGATGCAATATTACTTCTCTCACCATTAACATATACATCTCGGACTTTCTTCATTCGAATGATATAAGAAGCATCATGCTGATGCAGTTCTTTGATTACTTTTCGATCATCAAATCCACGATCAAAGACAAAGGTTCCTCGATTATTGGAATGGATGATTATCTACACAATTCGATCAAACAGCTTGCTCTTAATTGTATCAACCTCTAATGTCTTACTATAAAGTTCAGAATGAATTGGCAAAATGGATATCCCTTCTTTTTCTTTGTTTACTCCAACAATATCCAAAACATCATAACCTGGTCTCCATTTACCGTCATTACCATCGCGAACTCTGGAAAGTCCTTCCATCTCGGTAGCATATTTCTTTACTATATCACTCGGATCTACAATAATAAGACTACCTTTCTTCAGTTTATGACTTTGCTGTTGTAAAAGATTTTGTGAAATTTGCTTATTCATATCTGCTTTATCTAAATGATAGATCATGCGTTCCTGAGTTTTCTTAGAAGATATCTCCTCATGCAGTGATTGAAGGGTTCTTCGTACAATACAACTTTGAGAGGAAAGTATACCAAAACAGCTGTCCTTTAAAAACTTTTGTTCCGGTTTACTCAATGAGGTGAAATATCTTTTAATAAAATGTGAATATTTTCCTTGCATCTTTTGTATCATTATTTTTTCTTCTTTCATCGTATTAATGCTCCTTTTATTGTGTTTTGTGCTGAAACCAATATATAAAAGGAGCATTTCTTTTCAATTAAAATTTCTTCTATTTTCATAGGGCTAAATGCTTAATACTAAAAACTATTATAAACAAACATAGTGTGAATTTTCGGGGGAGGTGTGGAAAATATTAATCACCATATATTAAAAATGTTATCAAGTTC
>JAGGWC010000159.1 GCA_021157645.1 Candidatus Cloacimonadota bacterium
CATTTAACGACTGAATCAGTATTTCATATGCCATCTTGAAATGCTTTTCTGAAAATGCCCAGGAATCATTAACAGTGCCAGCACGGATAAGTTGAGCAACTATACCTATAACCCAAAGATGGTCTGCATTCCAATCATCATCTTCAACTTTGTATTTATCTTCCCAAAAATCTTTTGGTGTTATATAATTTTTGACAAAAATTAAAAGAGGTTCCCAATCTATTATTTTTTTCTTTTCCCATGCATCATGGATTCCCCATAAGATGTGATATACATATAAATATCCTGTGTCTAAAAATGGCTCTAATTTTTCAATAAATTTTTGAGGATTTTCTTGAGCAACTTCTTTTAGCATTTCTCTTAATCCGCCAACAGTTGGTCCTTTCCACCTATCAACTGTTTTAAATTCTTTTAGATACTTTGCCAATTCTTCATTTGACATTTTTACAATATCTTCTTTATTTAAAGGTGAAGAACCTGGTCCAACTCTAACTTGTTCTTTAAAGCCAATTTCCTCTTCTTCCTTTGTGATATTTTTATATTTTTCATACATTGGTTTAAAATAATCATCTGATTTTAATGCTGAATACCATTTTTGTTTTTCATGCGCATCGTAATACTTCCTGTATTTTTCTTCAGGGTGAGATTTTTGCGGAACTTTTTTTTCTATAATATTTTTAATCTTTTCTTTTTTCTCTATTGAAAACCGGGCAACATTTCTTTGCAATATCGTATAAACTTCTGGCTCATAATATGAGCTATTAAAGAGTTCTGCTTCTTTATCTTCATCAAGCATTTTCCAGAATATACCTTCATAGGTATTCCATTCACTTCCTACCACAAATAAAACCAATCTCTTAAACAAAGGATATGGATAATCACTTCCTAAAAATTTACCAAATATATTCCTTGCTGTGTATTTATCTTTTTTAGCTTTTGATAAAAGAATATCTCTCAGTATTAAAGCTAAGGTCTTTTCAACACCTGAAATATCTTCCGAGATATCAAACATTGACCTTAACCAAATGTATGAATAATCAACTGAACTTTTGGGATTTTCTCGTCCGAAGATTCCTTTCAAGTTATTTGCTAAATTAAAAATCACTTTCTCACTACATTTTTCTCCAATCTTAATAGCGGTTTCCTTGCTTATAAAGGATTCTGGGAACCGATAAGTGTCAACAATTGTCTTAGGTTCTTCTTTATCAAGATCCAGGAGAGCAACCTGGAGTTTTTCTTCGTCTGTTCTTTCATTTTCAGGTTTTTCAAATATATGTTTGTATTCCTCTCTCAATTCTTTTTTCTTTTCAGGTGTATATTTAGGCACCCATTTTATTTGAGTTACAATTTCAACTATTTTTTCTGCTTTCTTCCAATTATCAGGACTATCGCTGTCTAAAAACTTTGGGAGAAGTTTTTCTACAATTTCTGAAGCAGGCAACTCATTATCAAATTTTGAATCAAGCCAGATTGGAATAAGGTCTAAAATAGCATCATCAATTTTTTCATTTGGAATATTACATAAAATTTCCACGAAAGACCGCCAGGTGTGATAGTTATCAAGTTTTTTGCTATTTTTGATGTGGTATTCAGTTACATTTTTTATAATTTTTAATAACTCATCAGCATATTTTTCATTTTCTGGTTGTCTTGCTTGTTGAGATACCTTTTCTAAATAATCCAAAACATTCCAATAAGGTATAAAATATCCTTCTTTATCCGCAGGTTTTGGTCCGGGAGCTTTTTCAGGACTAAAATACCCCCTTTCTTTTAAAGGATAAAACCATTTTATATCTGAAACTTTTTTGAAAAAATAATTTTCATATGCGTTGTCTTCCTTTATTAAATCTAACACTGCTTCTTCTTTTGGTGTTAGACTCATTTTATTTAACTACCTCATCAATTAATTTTATTTTATCTAAAAAGTTCTGCGGTCTTGCTGAGTTTCCTATTTGATTTGCCCATTCGCGAATTACGATAGCGAGTTGTTCGTATCCATTTTCGTCTATCGGATAAGGAACTAATTCAATACCCAAATCTTTGTAGTATTCTTGCTGGAAATTTAACAAACTGAGTTCTTGTCTAAGTATCGGATAAAGCATAAAGTGTTTTTTCTCATTTTTTGAAGAATGCGATTTATGAATTATAAACTCTAATAATTCGTATTCCTCTAATTCATAACCAACAAAAAGTACAGTATATTTATTAAACATTTCTTCCAAAAACACCGCTGGCTTACCACCATTTTCATAATGTTTCATATAATCAACAATCGTCATTATTAAATTTCCTGCATCCTTTATACTTCCATGCAGGTGAATTACCTTCCCATTATCTAATTTTGATGTTAATAGTTTTTCTTGCGAGTGGATAATTATTTCACTTTTTTTACTCTGTTCTTTTTCAATAGTTGACAATAGTGTTGAATTTGCGACAGAGGGGATTTCTGACATAGGTTTTTCAGCAACCTGGTCCAAATAATCATCGTAGTTTGTCGTTACATAAACGGCGCTAAATTTATACAAGTCCTCATATATCGTGTATTTTTCTTTTAATTCTTTATCAGCGTTTAGAAAAGATTTAATATCTGGAGGAGGTATCTTTTCTTTTTCAAGCATCTTCCTACAAATTGATAATAATTTTCTGGGATCTAACTTGCTAAGACTTTCATGCTCATAGAAGTTGATACATCTTTTTTCTTCATACAGATACTTTAAGTATTTTAGTGCGAGGTTTTTCCATGAAGGACATCCAATAATCCTGGATACACCAGCCCCAATAAATATCACTAATTTCCCCTGAGATGCAGCTTCAAGAATAGGTTTTCGAACTTCAGGAATATCTTTAATGTTATCCTTGATGTCAGTTTTAGGCATGTTTTTACGCACTCCTTGCTTTCTCAAGACGGTTCTTTACCAATTCCGCCACTGCCCAATAAACCTCTTTTCGTTCCTGCTCGGTTAAACCAAGTTCATCAAAAACAATGTTATCAAGCTCTGCTCGGTCAGGCAAGGGTTTTGGCTGCTGATTCCTTATTGGGTTCTTTGGATCAATGCTAAGTTCCTTATAAATGTTTAATATCTCTTTATGCTTAGGGATATTGGAGGCATCATTTCTCACATCAATTGCAACAGGGATTTTGTTGAATTCGATGATATTGAGATCCAATGCACCCAATCCTAATCCTTGTTTTGCCAAGGATTCTGATAGAAGAGCAAAAATAGAACTATTTAGAAATAAACATAAATTATCAGGATTTTTCGTTTTAATTCCATAAAATCTATCGCTAAAACAAATACCACCATAATAACATATATATGAATCATTAATGGTTCGAGGGATTATTAAATCAAAATTGGTGTTTTCTGATAATTCATACCAATTCCCTCTCCCTTGAACACTGGGCACTTTACACCAATAAACACCATCTTTTGTTTTCTGTTCTTCCCCCCACTCGATATATTTCAATGCACCAGTTCCTTCTAATTCTTCTTTTGACTTATTGCATAAGAAAACCTTGTATTTCAAATCTTCGGGTTTAATCAAAATTGATTTACATTCTCTCGGCGATTTTATCACAGGTTTTAAAAATTCCTCTTCTATCAACCAATAATCACCTGTCTTGGTATTTTTGCAAATCCTTAAACCCGCTTCTTTAATTTCCTTCAGTGAATCAAAATTACCAAGGTTTTTAATCCTTGGCTTAATCTCAGAAAAAGTCATATAAAAATCCTTGACATTTTGTATAAATAATAATTATAATACAAATATGTTGGTTAAAGGTTCCATCCTGCTGATAAGAGTTTCTGAAAACTCTTCCGTAAGGATAGGCAGGATGGTCACTAATAGTATTTTGTTTGTCCACATTTAAAGATGTCAAATTCACTTTTCACCTTTTCTTCAATAGCCTTATAAGGCCTGAGTTCGTTTCTTTCCCATTTAACATACATTGCCCAACAACAATAATCTGCTATTTGACAATTCTTATCAGATCTTGAATTATGAAAATAAATAAAAAAAGGTACATTAAAATATTTTTTTAAATAGGACTTTATAGTTTTCAAAATTAGTTCCTCGTTTTTTGTGAAAATAGAGCTCAAGACGACTATTACTTTTTCCACATTACCCTGCTCATATCTCCTGAACACATATTGAAGAAGAGTGCGCAAAGCTACGCCGTAAACATCATAACCCTCATATCTTTTTTTCTTCTTGTGTTTTGATGAATAAAGGGAAGGATTTGTTTTGTTTTTCTGGACAATTACTGTGTCTATCTCTAAATCATCTATGCCGCCTATAAAATTAAATGCTTCGTCTCTTACTACTTGTCTATCTTCCGTAGCATGAAAGTATTCTATATTTTTCCCTTCTGCCAAGAACCTGTACCTAACTTTATCCAAATTTTCTCTCCCATTTAATGGATTAAATGTTGTAATAGAAGTAATCACAAAATGTTTAGTTCCTGTATAAGAAAAATCAAAATTCCCAGATTCATCCACAAATATAAAAAGTGTTTTGTTCTTCATTTTATTCTTCTATTTTATCCGTTACATCTTCTACATAAAAAAACTCATTTGCCCCTGTTGTAAATCCACGACGCACATTTGCAATATCTCCCAATCTTACCA
>JAGGWC010000102.1 GCA_021157645.1 Candidatus Cloacimonadota bacterium
AAATGATTACTTTTCCAGCAGAGAATACATTAACCAACTACGTAAGAACAACTAAAAAACCATTGCTGGCTAATAAAAAATTAATAAATAAATTATTAAGATCTGGTAAGATTGAGAAGGTGGGAGTTAATGCGAAAGTTTGGTTGGGAGTACCTCTTAAAGTAGAGAAAAAAATTACTGGCGTATTGGCTGTTCAGAACTATGCTGATGAATTTGCATATAATAAATCGGATCTTAAAATGTTAGAATTTGTTTCCAGCCAGATTAGTATCTCAATTGAGCGCAAAAGAACCGAGCTGGAAATCAAGGAAAGTGAAGAAAGATATAAATATCTTTTTAACCAGTCTCCAACATCTATATGGGAAGAAGATTTTTCAGAAGTATATAAATATCTAACCTCTCTCAAGCAAATGGGAATCAAGAACATTAAAGAATATTTTGAAAATAATCCTAATGAGACTATAAAATGTTCAAAGATGGTCCAGATTTTAGATGTAAACGAAAGGACAATATCACTTTTTAATGCTAAGGATAAAAATGAATTACTTACAAATTTAGATAGTATCTTTACAGTAGATTCTTTACCGACATTTATAGATCAATTATGTATGATTTCTCAAAATAAAACTCGTTATAGTGGTGAAAGTATTAATGTTGCATTAGATGGAAAACTAATAAACGTGGCTATCAAGTGGAATGTAGTCCCCGGTTATGAAAAAAATTACTCTAAAGTTTTGGTCTCTCTTATAGATATTACTGAACAAAAGAAAGCACAAGAAGATCTGAGAATCGGTCGTGAACGGTTAAAATTATTAAATCAAGTTATCCGGCATGATATAGCTAATGATTTCATTGTGATTAAAAGTGCAATAAATATTTTCAAACACTCATCAGATATGACAATACTTGATGAAATAGATAAAAGAGTGATGAAGAGTATAAAAACTATCGACAATTATAAAAAATATGAGGAATTTATAGCCTCAAATGCATCCTTGAAAGAAGTAGAAATAACTAAATTATTCAATGAACTAATTGCTGAATTTCCAAATATCAAATTCAATATTGATGGTAAATGCAAAGTTTTTGCTGATGATGCTTTGAATTCCGTATTCATGAATCTAATAACAAACTCTATAAAACATGGTAATTCTACACAAATTAACATAATAATATCTTCTAATGATAAGATGTGTGAAATAAGATTTGCGGATAATGGAGTGGGCATCCTTGATAAATACAAAGATAGGATATTTGATAAAGGATTCTTTTATGGTAAATCTGGTAACACAGGAATGGGATTGTACATTGTAAGAAAAACAATCGAACATTTGGGTGGATCAATTTTCTTTGAAGATAATAAACCAAATGGTGCAGTTTTCTTGATCAATTTAAGAAAATCTTTAGGAAAATAGAAAAAATAAGAAAAAATTCATTCTTCCCTTTGTGTACAGCGAGCTGCCAGCTCGCTTATTATACTCGATCTGGCAGATCGAGCTACAAAATACTATTTCATTAATATCATTTTCTTGGTTTCTGAATAATTACCTGTTTCCATTTTATATAAGTAAACTCCACTTGAAACATTTTTACCATTTTCATCCGTTCCATTCCAAATAACAGAATGCTGTCCAACTGGAAGCTGGTCATTTATAAGTTGTTTTATTTTTTGTCCTTTCAAATTATAAACAGTTAACTCAATATTTCCCGAATTTTCCGAGATGAAAAAGTTTATTGATGTTTCAGGATTAAATGGATTAGGATAATTAGATAATACAATATCTATCAACTCTAAATTTTGGTCATTTCCCGAAAGTGCATTCAGGTCAAAATTAATTTCACCTGTTGCTTGCCCACTGTCAACAGTAACATTCTCGACTGTTTGTGACTGATAACCTTCTAAGTCTGCAGTTATATCATAAATACCTGGAGGAAGCTCGATTGTGTATAAACCAGAGGTATCAGGATTTGTAGAATAACCACCAGTAGTTATTTGCACTTCTTCAACATTACCTGTTCCTCCAGTTAGGGTTACATTCCCAAAAACTGAACCATTAACAACCGCATTTCCACGTCCTTCATAAACTTTCATTTCATAATTGTCGGCACATATTATCAAATGTCCATCCATGGAAATTGCCGGTCCATCTGGTCGATCAAATGTATCCTGCCAAATAATATCCAGATTGCTTTCAAAACAGTAAACTGTATTTTGGTAATTGGAAACATACAAATATCCTTCTGCATCAACTGCCGCTTGAGGTGACACAGTACCACTCGCAGAATTTCCAATAACAATTGAGGTATCTAAGATCGTTAGTTCTCTGCTATTTTGATGAGCATAGGAAATCCTAATAGTATTTTCTCCTCGTGGGATAGATAGTGACCCACCCATAAAAGAAGATCTTATAACAGGAATTTCTTGAGCTATACTACTGGTTTGAGACAATGTTTCTCCACTATGAGAATCGATGTGAATAATTCTGTAGTCCGGTGTGTAAGAATAAATATTCCCATCCAAATCCACTCCAAAAGTAGCAAAGGGGACATATCCTAAACTTATTTGCCACATTCGTTCCAATGAACTGCCAGTATCAGTAAATGCAACCAGCGAATCTGAGATTGCATTATTCTGGGTTCTAGGTGCATAAACTATTCCATCTGGTCCAACCAGACAACCCAATTGCTGAACAAATCCACCACCTATTCCTTCACTTTCATATAGAAAAGCTCCTGTATCAATATCGTGAACTACAATTCTAGGTCCACCAGCTGCCCAGCCATAAATATTATTACCAAACACTGCAACTTCACTACCTCCAGAAGTGGGACTGTTACGAGTTTCTTCCCAGATCAACGAACCGTCTTGAGCATTTATCCGGCAAATACTATGAAAGTTTCCTACAATAAGATCACCATTTTCAGCGAAGGTAACACATTCCGAAGAAGACATATCAACCAAAGTTGTAGAAGTCCAGATTATTGAACCATCATTTATATCCAGAGCATGTAAATATGAGGCATTTGTATTCCCGGATCTAGTTGCATAAACCACACCATCATTTGTTCCGCAAACACGATTTCTCCAGTCTGAACTTGGAAAATCCACAGGCAGATCAACAGTCCACAATGTGTCACCGGTCAAAATATCATAAGCCACAATCCATGTACCGTGCAGTGTATTACTCATATTGAATGTACGATCGGTAACAACTATATTTTCTTCTGTAAAAGGTTGATGAGGCCAGTAGGAGAAGACTTCACTACCTTCCCATAACACATTATTTTCGGTGAGAGGAGATAAGACATTTTCTGCCTGACAATTCCTTGAAGGATTACCTCCATTACCCACATTCCAGCTCCAATTCTGACTTAAACATAACACATGTAACACCAATAATGAAAGTAAAAACAATTTTTTCATTTCTCCTCCTGATTTATAATACACATTTTTATCATTCTTTCGGATTTACGCAAGAAGTATTTAATATTTAAAAACTTATAACTGTTGCATTGCTCATCAATCCTGAAAACACAAAAGTTGGGTATAAATTCGATTGGTTCCTGGCTATTATCTTTTATATCCAGAACTTCTGTGCTTTGTACTAATTATCGAACTAAGAAAAACGGACAGGAAGATATTTGCTTCTTATTTTATCTGTGTCTATCCGTGTTCATCCGTGGTTAATATTCCTAAAGAGTCTGTGTAAATCTGTGGCAAGCAACAAAAACCTTGCTAATATAACCTCTTCATAAATTTTGACTTACGTAATTCTCAGAAACATTTTTATCTTTCTGGTTGTTGCAAATAATAAAAAGCAAAAGGAAACACATGAGTAATTTAAAAAAATTCGAAAACCTGGGGTTATCGGAACAATCGCTGCTGGCGATCAGCAAAAAAGGATTTGAAGAGCCTTCCCCCATTCAGAGATTAACAATACCTCTGTTATTGAAAAACGAGAAAGATATTGTAGGACAGGCACAAACCGGAACCGGAAAAACTGCCGCTTTTGCTCTGCCGATACTGGATATTATATTAGAGAATACCGGAAAAATTCAGGCTCTAG
>JAGGWC010000146.1 GCA_021157645.1 Candidatus Cloacimonadota bacterium
ATGAAGAATTAAAGAAAATATAATAACAACAGAGTACTGAAAGTAGTTGAGAGTTGAAAATTGAGAATTGAGAGTCGAAAAAAGCAGTGGGATGGGAGAATGAGTAGATGAGGTGATGAGGAAATAAAGATATAAGAAAACACAAAATTACTTTGAACTTTTTAACCTTGAACCTTTGAACCAAGAATTTATTAACCACAGAGCACTGAAAGTAGTTGAGAGTTGAAAACCAGTATGCAGTACTAAGTATTTAGTTTCTCCACTTAGTACCAATAACCAGTACTTAGTACCATTCTTTTGAACTTTTGAACCTTTGTGCCAAGAATTTATTAACCACAGAGCACCCTGAGAATAAAAAAAACTGGATTACTGATCAAGTCAGGAATGACCCTGGAAATGCGGAGTAAACCCCAAATAATGAGATTCCTACGCAAACTTCGTTTGCTCTGAATGACATGAAATAAGTGAAAAGTTAAGAGTAAAAAATGAAGAAAAAAGATAAGTAAAAATACCATAGTTGAAGGATTGTAGGTTAGAAATACAGTAAATAATAAATGGTAAAAAATGTAGGGGCTATTCGTGAACGACCTTTCTTTTTTGTCATTGTGAACTTTTGCTTGCAAAAGTGTGGCAATCTCACAAGGATCCTTACGGAAACACTCTTAAATCATAAAATATCATAGGGTAATTTGGGGACACACCAAAAGAAGTGAGAAGCATACCCTGCACCATTTTAGTGCGGGGTAAAAAGTGAAGAAGTAAAAGTAAATCTCTGTTCTCTTATTTCTTCAACTTGGAACTCACAACTCGTAACTCGCAACTATTAAACGAATATCCCGCCTGTTTTTTTTGCATTTTATTCTGAAACTTTGAACCTTGAACCTTCAACTTTTTAACCTTTTTTAGGAATGTCCCTAGTGTGGGACTTTGTCCCTTATTTCGTCTCTTTTGAACTGCTTTTTCCGTGAGTTTTATCACATCAATAAAAGACAATATTATATCATTATGTAATTTTCCATTTGTTTAAAAGGACTTACTTTAATTACTCTTCCTATATTCCTGTTATATTGGACTTATTTTTATGGCATAGTACTTGCTTTGTATATAATAGAAAAAGAGGAGGACGAAATGAAGCGTTTAAGTGTATTTTTTTTCACACTTTTCATAATGGTTATTTTTTTTGGTACTGATAGATGGGGAACGAGCAGTTCTTATAGTTCAGGAACTGTTATTGGAACAAGTAGATCCGTTGGTATTGATCCTAACGGCGGACTTATCTATCTATATGATTCCGCTCTTTTAAAAAGCCCGGAACAAGGAACAAGAATAGGAATAACACTTGGGACAGTTGAAAACGGAGAATATTTATTTGACTTAGCACAATGCGAGAATGACTTTTTCCCGCAAAAAGGCAATGCCATGGTCATCATGTTTTCAAAAAGAGCCGTAGGATCAGATGGTGCAACACATGGTTATTATGGTGCCGTAACAATGGTTAAGGACGATTTTTACCATGAAGATCCTAACAATCCTGAATATGTGAATGATATAGTCATTTATGAAATACCTATTCCCTATGTTGAAACAGATAGAAAAAATAATTATGTCCATTGGGATCAACCAACCATACAACCTGTTGGAAATCAAGCGGGAAATCCCTTTATCGGATATAATCTCTACTATTCCATTTCTACTAAGGAACTTGCAACAAAAATAAATGGTGCACCCATTGGTTGGGGAGAACCTGGTCAAGCTATATCTTATACTGATTCTTTGAGGGACGGATACTATTTTCTTACTCTGGTTACCAAAAGCGGTATTGAACTTGCAAATTGGTATGTAGGTCCTGATAAACGACCGGGGAAAGCTGGCTATGATGATAATGGAAATGGAAAAGTTGATGAAGAGGCAGAATTGGGTTTCTATGATGATGTTTATTTACCGGTTTATTCAGCACCATCAAATCATGTCACGGATACTCTGGAAGAGCCCGTTAAAGTAAATGATCTCAGCATAGTCAATTCTAATAATAAGATCTATTTACAATGGTCTTCGGTAGGGAGCAATGTTTCCAAATATAATATATATAAGAGTATTGACGGAGATAAATATAATTTTCTCGGAAATACTCAAGATACCATTTATGTTGATACTGGTTTAAAATCTACACCTTACTATTATGTTACATCGGTTACAGATGACTATAATGAATCAATCAGATCAAATGTAGTACAGGCAGATCCCTTTGACGGAATGGCTGATTATGGTAATTTTGAAGCAAGGGACACAGTTCTTTTCCCGGCTTGGTCAAAAAATAAGCCCCCGTTTTTAGAAACTCAGGGAATTGCTTATGTAAAAACGGTAAACAGTAAAGGCCAATTAATGCTTGCTGATCTTGGAAATCATACTTGGGTACTAAATGATGCACTTCCTGTATATTGGGCATCTACTATTTCTTGGGGAGATTATCATGGGAATGGTCAAGATTCATACATTTATTTTACCGTAATAGATAATAATGATCACACACAAATATTTGTTCAATCTGCAAATCCAACAGAGCGAAATAAATTTGATCAATTATCACAGGGTTGGGGTAATTGGACAGATCCTGATTGGACGGATTCTTTAAATCAACAGTTAAAAACTAATATGTTAGCCTGTTCTATTGACGGTGATATCTATGTATTTGACCCCGATAATACTGATTTTGAACATGGGAATTTACTTGCTCTAACAGATTTTTTTGATCCATCACATAATGTTTACGGAGAAACCGATATGTGTTTCCAACCGAAATGGTCACCTGATAATACTGCATTGGCTTTTATTGTCAGACACCAGGGAAATCGTTCTAGTGTAGTTGCTTCTGATATTTATATTGTCCCTGATGTACAAAATTTAATAAAAGATGGCGATAGTGGTAATCCAATAAAATCATTAAATGATATAAGATTAGAAAAAGCAACTGCAACACATGCACCTGATAGATTTTTACCTATTTGGGCACCTTCATGGTCAAATGATTCCACAATGCTCTCTTATGCAGTAGATGTCTCAAATAAATTTGTCAGTTATGATTTTTCATGTGATTATGTCAAGGCAGCAGAAGTTTTGGCTTCTACAAATTTCGATGCATATACTTATGAAAGAGGTATCGGAACATGGACATTAGGCATGCCGGAAATGAATACTTCTGATTCTGAAGGTTTTATATCATGGGCACCAGTAGGAGGAGATAGGTTCTTCTATACTAAAATAGATTTTTCAGGAAAGAATGTAACAATTGAACAGTTTATTGACCCGACCATTTACGGAGAGAATAGTAAAAGCGCAACAGCAAAGAAATTTGAGACAGCAACCGATATAACCATTTCAGACAGAGATTACACCTCAATTGAAATGGCAAAAGATACATTTGCAAAAGCCGGAACGATCGGTATTTACCCCAT
>JAGGWC010000078.1 GCA_021157645.1 Candidatus Cloacimonadota bacterium
ATAAGTCTTTTGGATGAGATGTGACAAACCTGATACGTTTAATTGATTCAATTTTATTTACACGCTTTAATAGCTCAGCAAAGTTCACATTTTTGTAATTGTAGGAATTAACATTCTGACCAAGAAGCGTAACGTCCTTAAAGCCCTTCTCCCCTATTCTATCAATTTCATTAAGAATATCATCAACCGGTCTGCTGCGCTCTCTTCCGCGAGTGTATGGTACAATGCAATATGAACAGAAATTATTACAACCACGCATTATTGTTACAAATGCATTGAATTCACCATTATGGATTGGATAAATATCTTTATAAATTTCATTATCATCAACAGTGGTATTACATTTGAAATCAGCATCGTCAAATAGATCGGTGATAATTTCAGGAAGTTTTTTATATTGATCTACTCCGACAACAAAATCAATATTGGAATTCATTTTATTCAGCTCTTTATCAAGACGCTGAGCCATACAGCCGATTACTCCGATCTTTAAGTTCTTCTTCTGTTTTTTACGGCTCATCTCATTATTGATGCGTCCCATAACACGATCTTCAGCATGTTGCCTCACCGAACACGTATTAAATATTATTATATCTGCTTCTGCAATATCTTCTACAACTGAGAATTTGTCTCCTTTAAGGATAGAAGCAACAAGTTCGCTATCAGCTACATTCATCTGACAGCCGTACGTTTCAATATATATATTCATTGTATTTACCACTGACTTACACTGACTTTTGTGATTATAAATTCCAGAAGTATTAGGTGTTCAAATCTAAAACCGTTAATCATTAATAGTAAATCATATATTTCCTTTATTTTTTAAACCTTTCTTCTTCTGTCACCGAGTAATACAATATCACGTAGAGCTTCAATGTTCTTAGCTTTCAACCACTTCTTTTCAAAATTAGAATCCTGCACGATCTGCGCAATTGCAGCTAAAGATTGTAAATGAAAATTACGTTCATCATGCGTACCTGTTATCACAAATACAGTATTAACTTTTTGTGCTTCATCATTAAAGTAAATTCCTTCCTTACATCTTGCCAGCAGGATATTAAATTTCTTCTCACCTTCAATAATAATATGAGGAATAGCGAGAGAGTCAGTGAGTACTGTAGAACTTTCAGCTTCACGCTCAAGTAGTTTTTTATAGAAATAGTCACTGCTTTTATCAATATTTACACACACCTTATCGGCAATTGTATGGAAAAATTCTTCTTTGGATACAGACTTATCAATATCCAAAACGACAGCACTTTCAATAAGTTCATCAAACCTGTCTTTTGTAATATTATCACGTTCCCTGATAATTTCTTTCAATTCTGTGTCTAGAGATGTTGTTACAAGATCTTTAGCTTTGATTCGCTTAACAAGCTGCAGAAGAGCAGATTCCTTATTAGATCGAATGCTCCCATAGAACCAGTACCATAATAATCCGGATATAATGAAAACAGAAGTCATAATTAACGGAATTGTTCCCATTTCAATTATTAGGAATATATATACAAGAACTGCGATGATCTGTAGCCATGGATATAATGGACTCTTAAATTTTGGACGATAGTTCTGAATTCCGCTTTCACGCATAATTACTACAGCTATGTTTGTAAAAATGTAAAGTAACAACATCATGGTGGAAGCTGTTTTTACAAGTGTTTCCAAAGGTAAAAAAATCACTAACATCATGAAGCCACTGGTAAACAATATTGCGTTAACCGGAGTTTGGTGTTTTTTGTTCACCTTTCCAAAAAATGAAGGAAGAAGTTTATCTTGGCTCATTGCCATTGGATTCCTTGATGCTGCCATAATTCCGGCATTTGCTGTAGAAAAAAAAGCTAACAAAGCTGCTATTGAAAGTACATACATTCCGGGTTTTCCAGCAAATATTGTAGCTCCGTCACTGATTGGCGTAAGTGTATAGAATCTGGGAGCCGAAAGAAGAAGGTTATTTCCTAAAACACCAACCGTTACAAATACGACAAGCACATAAGCAATAGTAACAATTATGAATGCTAAGAACATTCCAAGTGGAATATTACGCGATGGATTTTTTACTTCTTCAGCAACGCTAGCAATTTTAGTTAATCCGCCATATGAAACAAATATCAATCCAGCAGTCATGAAAAGAGTTTTCAAATCTCCTTTCATAAAAACATCAAAATTACGATTATCAACATGAGTAATTCCTTTGGTAACATAATACAAAAGTAATATTAGCAAACCAACAACCATAAAAATCTGTAAATTACCAGCATGTTTAGTGCTTCTAAGATTTATTATTGTAAAAATTACGCAAAAAACAACAGCAATCAGTTTAATTTGAAAAATCGTGATCTCTGGATATATGATAGAAGCAAAAGCACCGATTCCAACTAAAGCAAAAGCACTTTTAAAAGCTAAAGAAAACCAGGCAGAAATTCCTGCAATCGTTCCAAAACCGCCTCCCATACTACGATTGACAAAGAAATAATCACCACCCGATTTGGGCATTGCAGTAGCAAGTTCAGCTTTACTAAACATGGAAGGAAGCACTAGAATCCCAGCGAGAAGATATGCTAATATCACAGCAGGCCCCGATTTAAAATAAGCCAGCCCCGGCAAAATAAACAATCCTGAACTGATCATTGCTCCAGCGGCAATACTGAATACTGATAATAATCCAAGTTCTTTTTTTAATCCGGACATAATATTACCTAAGATTATTTAAAAACTACAACCTTATTTTTGCCTAGAGTTTTGCCATTATACATAGCTTTATCAGCTTTATTAATAAGATCATCAATTGTTATTTCTTCATCCTGATAGTCATTTACACCAATTGTTGCAGTTAATGAGATTTCTATTCCCTTACATTTGATCGGGAATTTAGCTATTTGCTTAAGAATTAATTTTGCTAAATATGACGCACCTGAAGCATTTGTTTGCGGGAGTAGTAAAATAAATTCGTCACCGCCATAACGTCCTACTACATCTTGCTTTCTAACAAGATCGATCATTATCTTTGAAAATTTTTTTAAAACAAAATCACCACAATTATGTCCATATTTATCATTAATTTCTTTAAAGTTATCCAAATCGATTATTGCAATTGTAAAGATTTCTTTTGAACGTTCATATTTTACTTTTTCATGATTAATCTTTTCTAGCATTGAACGCCTATTAGGAAGATGAGTAAGCGAATCAGTTCTGGCGAGTATACGCAATTTATCATTTGATTCCTTTAACTCTTTTTTTATTCATTTTAATTCGGTCATATTAACTGATAAATTATACAATTCATGTATCCCAAAAATATTTTCTTGTTTGTGAAAACTTGTTAGCACATTTAATACAGTCCTATTTTCATGAAGATATTCAATTTCACCATGACGAATTTCGATATTGCTTTCATAATATTTATCAATATCTTTCTTAAATTTTTCTAAGATTGAGTTTGGGATAATTAAATCTTCTATCTTTTTACCAACAGCCTTACTGCTCTCAAATCCAAACATTTCTTCACAAGCACGATTCCAATAAGTTACGCGATGATCTTTTCCAATGCTATAAATTGCGATACCAGGAACATTATAAACAATATTCTCAAATTTGTTCTCATGTTGGTTAAGTTTATTATTAAGATTTACCCATTCATAGAGATCTTTTTTATTCTCATTAAATCTCCTATTTGTAAAAATAATAAGTCCAATTGTTGTAACAAAAAAAATTATCAGAAGTTCAATTAGCTTATATTCATAATTTCCATATAATGAATATATGTAATTTGATATATGGAAAACTCTTAACGAAATATATATAATCAATAATATAGATATAATAACGACTAAATCTGTAGATGTTCTCTTTTTAGAGAGTGATAAACCCGGCACATCATTTTTAGTATTTAATTGTTTAGCGATCTTAACCTCCGTTTCTGTATATCATATAAATTCACATATCATTAATAGTGACTTCTCAAGAAATTTCACTTCCTTCATTTACATCTTTGTCCGGATGCAAAATTGAGAGTACTCCATTATCTTCTGCAGCTAATATCATTGCTTGAGATTCTATACCCATTACCTTTCTGGGTTTCAGATTTATAAGCATGGGAACTTTTTTCCCAATTAAATCTTCCGGTTCATAATCTTTGCCAATACCAGCTATTACAGAACGCTCTTCCCCACCTATATTTACTTTGAGTTTAATTAGTTTATTAGATTTTTTCACTTTCTCTGCTTCTAATATCTTTACTATGCGGATTTCCATTTTCATAAAATCTTCATATTGAATTTCAGGTTTATGCTCGATCATGTTTTTCCCCTCTATAACATCTTTTTGCCTTTGTTTAAGTATTTCAAGCTGTTCTTCAACTTCCCTCTCTTCTATTTTCCTGAATAATCTTTTTACATTTGTTATTGTATATCCAGATGGTTTTTTTGAAATATTATCCCAGGTATTAGAATCCATAACACCTATCATATAGCGAAGAGATTTCATACTCTTTGGAATTACTGGTGATGAGATAATTGAAATTATTCGCAATATCTCTAAACAAACATACAAAGTTTGTGAAGCATTGTCTTTATCAGTTTTTACTTTCTTCCATGGTTGTGTTTCATCAAAGTACTTATTGCCAATTCGGGCAATATCCATAAATTGCTTGGTTGCTTTCCTTACATGATAATTTGAATAAGATCCGCCAACTTCATCCGCAAGTTTATGAACTTCTGCAAGTGTGTCTTTTGATAAGTTTGAAAATTCATTTGGACATTTAATAATCCCATCAAAATACTTATTTGCAAATATACATGTTCTATTTGCTAAATTACCCAAAACATTATTCAGTTCAGAATTAATATGCATTCTGAAATCTTCCCAACTAAAATCACTATCTTTTGTTTCTGGCGCATTAGCTGCCAGCACATATCGCAGATATTCACCTTCAAAGTACTTCAGATAATCTTCTACCCAAACTGTCCAGTTGCGGCTTGTAGACATTTTCTGTCCTTCTAAATTAAGATATTCATTAGCTGGAACATCATGTGGAAGAACGAATCTCTCTTTCTGTTTGGAAAGCATTGCAGGCCAGATTATGGTATGAAATGGAATGTTATCTTTTCCTAAGAAGTGAATCATTTTTGTGTTTTTATCAAGCCAGTAATCTTTCCATTTATCAGGAGTACCTCTTTTTTCTGCCCATTCTTTAGTTGAAGAGAGATATCCGATTGGAGCATCAAACCAAACATACAATACTTTTCCCTCTGTATTTTCAAGTGGAATAGGAACTCCCCAATTCAGATCACGAGTGATACCACGTTCTTGTAAACCTTCATTAAGCCATCCAATAACGAAATTCTTAACATTATCTTTCCAATATGTTTTTGAATCTATCCACTCACGTAATTCTTTCTCAAATTTAGGAAGATCAAGATACCAGTGAGTTGTATCTTTTATTATTGGTACATCACCTGATAGTTTACTCTTGGGCTCGATCAGATCCATTGCATCAATTAATTTCCCGCAATTATCACATTGATCTCCACGTGCTCCTTCAGCTTTACAAAATGGACAAATTCCTTCAACATATCTATCCGATAAAAACCGCTTTTGCTTCTCATCATAAAATTGTTTAATATCTTTTTTTATAATGTACCCAGCATTATACAGATTTGTAAAAAAATCTTGTGAATCTTTTATATGACCAGAATGGGATGTTCCTGAAAAGTTATCCAACTGGATATTTAATCCTTCTAGATCAACTTTCATACTTTTATTAAATTTATCTGCAATTTCATGTGGTAATACATTTTCTTCTTCAGCTTTAAGAGAGATAGGTGTTCCGTAATCATCTGTCCCACCAACATACAGCACATCGTTCCCTAATAATTTCTGGTATCTTACAAAAATATCTGCATTTAAATATGAGCCGGCAATATGACCAATATGTAGTTTTCCATTTGCATAAGTGAGTGCACTTGTTACTAAAAATTTCTCCAAAATCTATCTCCATATTTTTTATAAATTTACACTAATCTCAAAACAAATATAATTTAAAGGTGTCAAGAATTTTTGACTACTGTAAATTAATTAGTTAGTATTTAAGGTAAATAAAAATAACAATTATAAATAAAGAACCTTCCGGTAAAAAAACCGGAAGGTTATAATTATTTTCATTATCAAACAATAAGTACTAATTACTATCTTTTTCTTCTTCTTTTTTAATCATCTTGATATCTTCAGCATATTCAAACATTTCTTCAAGTGTTGAGCATTTATCAAAGATATCCATTGTTTTCTGAAGTTGTATATCTTCTTCCAAAATCACTTTATAGCGTTCAACTTCTCCGAATTTTCTACCAATGATATTACTGGTTAATTCATTTCCAATCCAATTAAGAATGCTATCAACTTCAGTCTGTTCAAATTCAATATCTTCTGATTTTGCGAATTTAAGTAATTCATCAATATCTTGTTTGGAAGCTATATAATCTAAAGTAACATTTTCTTCATGATCTATAAGATAATCAACAGAATAATTAAAGAAAATATTTTTTCTGCGCAGATCCACACCAAGGTCAGTAAGTAGAGCTTGTTCGATTTCAATGTCTGGAGTAATTCCTCCACCACCGTAAACTTTTCTTCCATTATTTGTGTAATATACATTCTCATGGCTTTTCTCTTCAGCTTCTTCCTGCATTTCTTCAATTTCTTCCTTTGTGATATCACCATTCTTCACACGTTCATCTTTCAACAATTTATCATTAAGATCTTTATGGATACATCTACCGGATTCTATATAATATTTAGCTGTTGTTATTTTGATTCCATTTCCATCTGAAAGTGGAAATAAGCGCTGAACAGAACCTTTTCCAAACGAAGTTTGACCAACAATTAAGCCACGATCCCAATCCTGTAATGAGCCGGCAAAAATCTCTGAAGCACTTGCAGAACCACCATTGATAAGTACAATAACTGGATAATCATCTCTAATCCTATTATACTTGGTTAGATATTCCATGTTGGTTTGAGGTGCTCTACCTTTTGTAAATACTACAAGTTTACCCTTTCCAATAAATTCATTTACTGTATTTATTGCTTCTCTAAGAAGTCCTCCCGGATTAAATCTAAGATCTATAATAAGACCACGAATTCCTTCTTCTTCCAATTCATCTAATTTTTCTCTCATGTCTGAAGTTGTGTTTGCATTAAACTGTCGAATTCGCATATATCCAATTCCATTATTCAATTTGAAAGAATAAGGGATGCTATGAATTTTAATTATTTCACGAATAATCTCAAATTCTAATTCTTCTTCAACTCCTGGTCTAATAATTGATATCAAAACTTCTGTTCCTGGTTCACCACGCATTTTTTTTATGGATTCATCTGTTGAAACACCAACAACACTTTCCCCATCAACTTTGGATATCTTATCACCAGCAAGGATACCCATCCTGTAGGCAGGAGTTCCTTCAATTGGTGCTACAACGGTTATATAATCACCTTTCTTGTCTATCGAGATACCAAGTCCACCAAATTCACCTTTTGTGTCTGTACTGAATTTCTCAAATTCGTCAGGTGTAAAATAATATGTATGAGGATCAACTTCATCCAGCATACCTTTAATAGCAGAATCTATAAGATCATCAACATCAAGCTCTTCTACATAATTTTGTCTTAAGTTAAAAAGAACTTCACTGAATAATTTAAGCTTTTTATATATATTCGCATCTTCAGAATTAGATGCATCTACATTTACAAAATTAAAAAGTAAAATACCAATAATTATCCAACCGATCACACTTGCAGAAAATAGAATTCTACTCATCTTATTTAGTTTTCTTTTCATTTATTTAACTCCTTTTTAATTATGTTAATCACGTCATGATGTATTTCATTAATACTTTTTTTACCATCTAAAATAATAAATCTTTCAGGTTCTTTTTTAGCCAATTCTAAAAAACCTTTTCTTACTCTTTTATGGAATTTCATCGATTCCTGTTCCAATCTGTCAGCATCTTTTTTTAATATCCTAGATAATCCGATCTCTTCCGGTAAGTCCACCAGAAAAGTTAAATCCGGAACTAATCCAAAAGTTGCATACCTTCTAATTGTGTCAATAAGCTTTCCATCAATCTTTCTAGCAGCACCCTGATATGCAAAAGTAGAATCGTAGTATCTATCGGAAATAACAATATTCCCTTTTTCTAACTCGGGAATGATCCACTCACCTGTATGTTGGCTTCTTGAAGCCATATATAAAAGCACCTCAGTTTGTGGCAGCATCTCTTTATTATTTACGCTTAGAAGCATTTCACGAATCTCTTCAGCTATTTTAGGTCCTCCCGGTTCACGGGTTAGAAATACACTTTTACCTTCATTTATTAGGAACTCTTTGAGCATTCGGGCTTGGGTCGATTTACCACAACCTTCAATTCCTTCAAAAGTAATAAACAAACCTTTCTTCATTATGTTACCTTTTTTATATTATTTTTAAGTTCAAACCTAAAATCAGAGCATCCTCTTGTGGAGAATGATAATAATTCTTTCTTGATCCAATAATTCTGAAGCCCATCATCTCGTAGAGCTTATTTGCAGCAAGATTAGATTTACGAACTTCGAGGAAAAATAAGAAGCATTTTTCGTCCAGTAATTTACTCATAAGAAACTGAACAAGAGCTTTACCAAATCCATTTCTTTGAAACTTTGCAGCAATTGCAATATTCGTGATATTAAATTCATCCAAAAGCTTCCAACCGCAAATATAGCCAATAATTTTATTTTTGAGTTCCAAGACATAAGCATATTGATTATGAATTTCTTCTATGAACATTTCTTCTTCCCAAGCTGTTGAAAAAAGTTCTTTCTCTAAAATCATAATAGTAGAAATATCTTCAATTTTCATTTCCCTGATTTCTGTTTTCATTAATAATATAACTTCTGCCCCGGATAGATCATCACAACTCCATTTCGTGTTTTAAGATTATTTCTGGAGATCAGCTTATTTTGTGAAATCTTCAATTTATGAGCAATCGTTCCAACTGTATCTCCTTTTTTTACAGTGTGATAATTATTTGTTTTTTGAACTGTTCCACCGGAACCGGTTCCGTAAAGTTTAAGCTTTTGACCCGGATGAATAACATTTGAACTAAGATGATTCAGACTTTTAATACGAGAAACAGTTGTCTTATATTTGCGTGCAATATCATACAAATTATCTCCACGTTTTACAATATGGTGTGTAAAGAACCCTGCGTTTTCATTTAGGAATTGATTTTCTATCTTAGCTAATAATTCTTTATCAATACCATTTCCATTAGGAATGAGTACAGAGTATTTTCCGGGTGGAAGAACAACATTATTAATTGCAGAATATTTCACTCGACTTCTTTTATATATCTTAATCCAGGGATTCATTTCTAAGATTTTTCCAATAGAAGCTCCTTGAGCTTTTGCCCATTCATCGATTTTGTAGTGCCCCTTAAGTGTAAGATCTATCAAATGTGCATTCTCTAAGATCGGTTCTTTTTTATCAAATTTATTACCAAATATTTTCTCTTCATTTTCAATGATCATCTTAATTGCAACAGCACGCCAGACATAATTATGTGTTTCATCAACCCGCATCAGTAGATCAAAGAAATCGTATGCTTCTTGCTGCCGAATAACTTTAGCAATACTGCCAACTCCAGCATTATAGGAACTCATTGCCAATAACCAGTCTTCAGTACCGCGTTCTTTGAGATAACTTCGTGCATTTAGAAGATATTTTGCAGCAGCAGGTGTTGCCAGAAAAACATTTCTACGTTCATCAATAAAAGAATCTATTTGCATTCCAAAACCTTTTGCTGTACTTGGCATAAATTGCCAGATTCCAAGTGCACCTACACGTGATCCTGCCATAGGGCTTAATCTGCTTTCTGCAATTGCTAAATATTTTGTATCCAGTGGAATATTGTAATGAGTAAATACAGAATCAAAATATGAGAAATATTTACCGCATCTTGGAATAAACTTGTGAGCAACTCTTAATTCCTGTTTATAAATTGTTTCAAATTTATCAAAGATCCGTTCGTTTGTAAGATCAAATGTTCTGCCGGCAAATACTATGGAATCTGGAATTATAAAATCCTGATTTACAGCAACTCTACTGTTAGCAACTTCCAGCGCTTGATATAAAGAATCAATTGTGAAATCAGATTCTTCTAATAGAATGTAAAGCGAATCAATTATTATATTTTTGTCTGTAATTTCTAATTGAAGTGAATCTGCAGCAACATTAATAAATATTTCATCTGAATTCTCAATAGGTTGAACAGATTCTGTTTTAGATATTATAGCACATCCAAACATAAAAGTAAGAATAACAAATATTGCAATAATCCTTTCCATCTATTGAGTCTCCATCATACGAGGTTTATAAATATCATCATAGTAGTTCATATATTTTCCAGATGAAATTTCTTTTATCCAATCCATGTGATTTGTATACCACGCTATTACCCGATCTAAACCTTCTTCAAATTCTATTTGCGGTTCCCAACCAAGTTCCTGACGGATCTTACTGGAATTAACAGAATAACGAACATCATGACCCTGCCTGTCGAGAACATAAGAGATTAAATCTTTTTTGATATTCAGTTTATCAAGAATAAGCTCTACAAGATCTACATTCTTCCATTTATTTCCTGTTCCAACATTGTATGTTTCACCAGATTTTCCTTTTTGCATGATAACATCTATAGCTCGGCAATGATCTTCTACATGAATCCATTCACGAATATTCTTACCGTCACCATAAACTGGGATCTCTAAATTATTCAATGCATTATGAATAATTACTGGAACTAATTTCTCAGGGAATTGATAATGTCCAAAATTATTACATGATCGAATTATATTAATACGTTGACCGTAAGTTTGATATGCTACACGCAGAAGCAGATCTGCAGAAGCTTTGCTGGCAGAATAAGGATTATTGGGTTTTAAACGTGCATCTTCATTAACATTCAAATCATTACTTATTGAACCATAAACTTCATCTGTAGATATTTGAACAAATTTCTCCACCTTATGTTCTCTGGAATAATTTAACAGGATCTGTGTTCCCAATACATTTGTCTGCAAGAAAATATCGGGATTAATTATGCTTTTATCTACATGTGATTCTGCTGCAAAATGAACAACATAATCCGGGCTGAACTGTTCAAAAGCTGTTTTAACATCTTTTGGATCTGCTACATCACCTTTAAAGAAAACGTAGTTTACATTATCTTCTATTGTTATAAGA
>JAGGWC010000129.1 GCA_021157645.1 Candidatus Cloacimonadota bacterium
CCTTTGTTTAATGCTAAAATTGCATTATTACTTAAAGAACCAAAACTCATTGCCGAAATATTCAGCAAACATGCATTATAAGGCTTTTTACAATCTTTTCCTCCAATCTTTATTCTTGGTGTTTCATGCTTCTCATAAGTATTCTGTACATACATAGAATGATCCATCCATTCATAACCCGATTTGTAAACATCCATTTGGGTTCCAAAAGGGGTTGTATCATTTACCTTTTTAGACCGTTGATAAACAAGAGTTCTGAAAATCCTGTTGATTGGTCTTCCTTCCGTATCCGTTTCCACAAAATATTGCATAATTTCAGGGCGAATTGCTTCTAACAAATAGCGCATTCTCCCAATAACCGGAAAATTTCTTCTGATAGCATGTTTTGTTTGTATCATATCTATCACTCCCATCAAGATCAAAGGAATAATGATAATAAAACTCCATAGTACAGGAGACCAATAATTAGATATGATGGATACGATAATAACCACAAATGCAGATATCAATACAAATTTTTCTCTTACTTTCATTCTTACAGATTTTAGATTGCTTCCAAATTACACTAAATAAATAGACTAATTTAAGTTAGTTGACGAAATAAATTTCAAAACTTTCTTTTGATTATAGATAGTGCAATGTATTATATTTGTAAAAAAAGAATTTTGGGAACAATTAAAGTTAAAAATATTAGAGTATACGCCTACCATGGGTGCTTACTTGAAGAAGGTAAAATTGGTTCAGATTATCAGGTTGATCTTTCTGTCAAAGCCAATTTAAAAAAATCTGCAAAAACTGATGAATTAAGTGACACGGTTGATTATGTACATTTGAATCAAATCGTAAAGGAGGAAATGGCAATCAAAACTAAACTACTGGAAACTGTTGCTGATAAGATTTTAGACAGGATTCTTTTAGAGATCCCACTGGTCGATCATGTAAAAGTTGAAGTATCTAAATTAAATCCTCCCATTGGAGGAAATGTTGAGATGGTTTCTATTGTAATGAATAGAGAAAGATAAATCTCTCTAATTCGTGTCTCTTAGAAAACTACCTATTTTTCTCAATGGTGTATAAAAAACTTCAAGGTCGAGATAAACGAAGATTTGGTAATCAGGAGTTTACTTTTGTAAATGACAGATTAACAAATCAAGTTTAGCGAAGAGATTGGTGTTTTCTTATAGCCACTAATTCATTTTCAATATTGGCTTTTTGTATCTGGAAAAGTATAAATAACATAGCTTTCTCTGTTGTTTTATATCCAAAAATATAAGAAAAAGCATTGAATAAAGTCAATTGGCTACACACCACATAAATAATTGTATCCAACGAACACTAATTAACTTCAAATTTAATTGCAAATATTATTTTTTTGATTAAATTTGCACTCTCAAAATGGCGTCATGGCCGAGTGGCTAGGCTGGGCTCTGCAAAAGCTCCCACAGCGGTTCGAATCCGCTTGACGCCTCAAGCAAAATCATACTACTTAACTAATTGGCAGTGTGGTTTTTTGTTTTATTTAACAATTATTCCATAGATTTTTTGCATATTTGCGTGGCTAAATTTTCACAATGCATATCTACCCCATAGAAACAGGAAACTTCAAATTAGATGGTGGTGCCATGTTTGGAGTTGTACCAAAAGTTATTTGGCAAAAGACCAACCCTGCTGACGGTAATAATTTAATTGATATGAGCATGCGCTGTATGCTGATAGAAGATGGTAATCGGTTGATATTGATTGATAACGGTACCGGAGATAAACAATCTGAAAAATTTTTTGGCTATTATTTTCCTTTCGGAGATGACACTTTAGACAGGTCATTAAAAAAAAGAGGATTTCATCGTGATGATATTACAGATGTTTTTTTAACACATCTTCATTTTGATCATTGTGGAGGAAGCATACAGTGGAATAAAGACAAAACTGGTTATGAACCAGCTTTTAAAAATGCTAAATTCTGGAGCAACAGAAATCACTGGAAATGGGCTACTGAACCCAATCCGCGTGAAAAAGCTTCCTTTCTAAAAGAAAACATTCATCCTATTGAAAGTAGCGGACAGCTTAATTTTGTAGATATTCCAGAAAGTAAGTTTCTGCAAAACTCTGATCTGGGTTTTGATATCTTTTTTGCTGACGGACATACCGAAAAACAAATGATTCCCCATATAAAATACCAAGGCAAAACAATTGTTTTTGCAGCAGATTTGTTACCAACTGCAGGGCACATTCCCTTACCTTATGTGATGGGATATGATACCCGACCACTATTAACCATGGGTGAAAAAGCTCAATTTTTACAAAAGGCAGCTGATAACAATTATTACTTATTTTTAGAACATGATGCTGTAAATGAGATTTGTACAGTAAAACATACCGAAAAAGGAGTTCGATTAGATCAAACTTTTAAATTCAATGAAATATTCAAATAATCAATAATCAAAATAATAATTAAAAAATGATGAATAAAAAATTACTATTAGGCTTAGGTTTTGCTATAATTTTATCAAGTTGTAGCACAACCAAAAACATACACAGTGTTGCCGTGCCTCAAGGCTCTGTATCGGCTGTTACTATTCCTGCCAAGAAAGGAACAATGTCAGTAGAGGAAATTCAAAAATGGCCTCATGCAGATATCATGACGGATTCCATTCCCGGGATGAGTTTAAATAAAGCATATCAGTTTGTGGCAAATAAAAAAGCAACTACCGTAGTTGTTGCTGTAATTGATTCTGGAATTGATATCAATCATGAAGATCTAAAAGACAATATTTGGGTAAATAGTGATGAGATTGCCAACAATGGTAAAGATGATGATAAGAATGGTTATATAGATGATATTCACGGCTGGAACTTTTTAGGAGGAAAAGGAGAAGCTACACCTGAACAATTGGAAGTTACCAGAATTTATAAAAAGCTAAATGCAAAATATGGTGACAAAACTGAAGATCAAATTGCTGCAAAAGACAAAGAAGAATATGCTTATTACGCTAAAGTAAAAAAAGATTTTGAAAAAAGAGTTAAAGAGGCAAAACTAAATTATGAAGGTTATGTTTCTACAAAAAAAATGATAGAAGATGCAGATAAGGAAGCAATCAAAAAACTAAATAAAAAAGTTTATACCATAGCAGATCTAAACAATTTGGATCCTGCTGATAGATCTCCAATATTGATGAGAATACTTGCTGATGGCGCTACTTTAGAAGATGTTTACAAACAACTTGAAGGTGGTTTAAAATATTATGGATCTCAGGTTAACACAATGTATAACCTTGATTTTAATGGAAGAACTACCGGTGACGACCCATTTAACATCAATGATATTCCTTATGGAAATCCATATACTATAGGTTCTTTAGAAGATGAAATGCATGGTACTCACGTTTCTGGAATAACTTTAGCTACAAGAAATAATGGTAAAGGAATGAATGGTGTTGCAAATAATGTAAAACTTTTAACTGTTCGTGCAGTACCAGATGGTGATGAGTACGATAAAGATGTTGCACTTGCTATAAGATATGCTGTTGACAATGGTGCAAAAGTGATCAATATGAGTTTTGGTAAAAGTTACTCCCCAAATAAAGAATGGGTTTATGATGCTTTTAAATATGCAGCAAGTAAAGATGTTTTATTGGTACATGCTGCTGGTAATGATGGTAAAAACATTGATAAAAGTGATAATTTTCCAACGGATTCAGATGATAAAGTAAAAGAATATGTTGACAACGTAATTACTGTCGGCGCAATGACACGTCAGTATGATGAAAATTTAGTTGCAACCTTTTCAAACTATGGGAAATTAAATGTTGATATTTTTGCTCCTGGCTTAGAAATTTATTCTACTGTTCCAAATAACGAATACAAATCCATTCAGGGAACTTCTATGGCTGCTCCAGAAGTTGCCGGTGTTGCTGCATTGATACGTTCTTATTATCCACAACTTTCTGCAAGTCAGGTAAAACATGTTTTGATGAATTCTGGTATCAAAATTGGTTTTGATGTTATTCTTCCAAAAAGTGATGGCAAAAAGGTACCATTTAGCGATCTTTCCGTTTCCGGAAGAGTTTTAAATGCTTATAACGCATTAAAAATGGCTGATCAAATGGTGAACGGCAAATAAATTATTTAATAAAATCATTGGTCTGGGTTTGACTAATATTCATATTGGGTATTAGTCAAACCCAGACTTTTAAATTAAAAGCATGAAAAAAATCATATTCTCAATTCTAACCCTCATTAGTTTCTCTCTTTTTTCTCAAAACAATACCTATTGGCAACAGCATGTTGATTACACAATGGATATAGATATGAATGTGGAAAACTTTCAGTTTGACGGATTGCAAAAACTGGTTTACACCAATAATTCTCCTGATAACCTAAATGTGGTTTTTTATCATTTACAATTCAATGCATTTCAGACAGGTAGTCAGATGGATATGCGATTACAAAATATTGTTGATCCAGACGGAAGAATGGTAAATAACATAGGCACCAAAGAAAAACCTATTTACGAAAGCAGAATTTCAAAATTAAAACCTAATGAAATTGGTTATCAAAAAATTATATCCTTAAAACAAAATGGAACTCCGGTTAATTATGAAGTAATCGGAACCATTTTGAAAGTTACTCTAAACACACCTATCAAAGCTGGCAAAAAAGCAACCTTTGAAATGAAATTTAAAGGACAGGTTCCTGTTCAAATTCGAAGATCAGGAAGAAATAATGCTGAAGGAATTGCTTTATCTATGGCGCAATGGTATCCAAAACTTGCTGAGTATGATATAGAAGGCTGGCATGCTAATCAATATATAGCACGTGAATTTTACGGTGTTTGGGGAGATTTTGATGTGACAATTCATATGGATAAAAATTACACCATTGGAGGTACAGGATATTTGCAAAACCCTCAACAGGTTGGTCATGGTTATGAAAATAAATCTAAAAAATTAAACCTGCCCAAAAGCGATAAATTAACCTGGCATTTTAAGGCTCCAAATGTTCATGATTTTACTTGGGCTGCAGATAAAGATTATTTGCATGATATTGTACAGGTTCCAAATGGAGCATCACTTCATTTTTTATATGAAAACAATCCTGAAATAATTGATAATTGGAAGAAAATGCAAAAAGTGACTGTTAAAACAATGCTGTTCTATAACAAAACAGTTGGTGAATATCCTTATAAGCAATATTCCATCATTCAGGGTGGAGATGGCGGAATGGAATACGGTATGTGCACTCTTGTAAATGGAAATGTCTCTTATAATTCATTGATTGGCACAATGAAACATGAAATGGCACATTCATGGTTCCAGTTTGTTTTGGCTAGCAATGAAATTAAACATTCATGGATGGATGAAGGTTTTACCTCCTATATTTCTTCACTTGCCTCTCATGAATTTAATGATAAGAAAAATGGAAAAATAAATTTTGAAAGAACTTATACGACCTACAATTACCTTGTAAAATCAGGTAAAGAAGAACCTTTAACTACACAAGCTGATCGTTTCAATACAAATATGGCATTTAGTATTGCAAGCTATGTAAAGGGGCAGATCTTTTTATCTCAGTTGGGTTATATTATAGGAGAAGAAAATCTTGCGAGAACACTTAAAAAATTCTTTACTGATTTTAAATTTAAACATCCAAACCCAAATGATATCAAGAGAGTTGCAGAAAAAATTTCAGGTATCCAGTTAGACTGGTATTTAAATGAATGGGTAGAAACTACAAATACCATTGATTATGCCGTAAAATCGGTTTCTAATAATAAAATTACCTTGAATAGAATTGGTCAAATGCCAATGCCTATTGATGTGAAAATAACGTATACCGATGGTAGTTCAGAAGATTTTTATATACCACTTCAAATGATGTTAGGGAAAAAACCAACCCTTGCCAATACCTTGCCTTACTGGGGATGGGCAAATCAGGAATTTACCTTTACAGCTAATAAAACTGTAAAAAAAGTAGAGATTGACACCAGTCTTTTAATGGCTGATATAGATAGAAGTAACAATGTTTATGAAGTAAAATAACCTTTCTTCTGAATAATGAGGGTTAAGAAAAAGCCCGATTAGAGATTTCTAATCGGGCTTTAATTTATATGAAATTAAATTTTATTTTAATTTCTTTTTCACTTCTACTTCCTGGAATGCTTCAATAATATCATTTACCATAATATCATTATAGTTTTTCACCTGCATACCACAATCATATCCTTTTGAAACTTCCTTTGCATCATCTTTAAATCGTTTAAGCGATGAAAGTACACCCGTAAATATCACTACATTATCTCTCAATAATCTAATTCTTGAGTTTCTAAATATCTTACCATCAAGAACCATACAACCTGCAATAGTACCTACCTTAGAAATCTTATAGGTTTCTCTAATTTCAGCCGTACCTGTAATTTCTTCTACAATATCAGGAGAAAGCATACCTTCCATTGCATCCTTCACATCATCAATTACTTTATAAATAATAGAATAGTTACGGATATCTATTTCTTCCTTTTCGGCTATCTGACGAGCACTTCCTGTTGGTCTAACATTAAATCCAATAATAATTGCCTCCGAAGCCGAAGCCAATAACACATCAGATTCTGTAATAGCACCTACTCCTTTATGGATAATATTAACCTGAATCTCTTCAGTAGATAATTTCTGTAAAGAATCTGTCAATGCTTCTACAGATCCATCCACATCACCTTTCAAAATAATATTCAATTCTTTAAATCCTCCAAGAGCAATTCGTCTTCCAATTTCATCTAATGTAATATGACGTTGGGTACGAACAGATTGTTCACGACTCAACTGAGAACGTTTTGTAGCAATTTGTTTTGCTTCTCTTTCGTCAAGATATACCTTGAACTTATCACCTGCCTGAGGAGCTCCATCCAAACCAAGTACAGATACCGGTGTTGATGGACCTGCTTCTTTGAGATTTTTACCTCTTTCATCATGAAGTGCTTTGATCTTTCCAGAGTGTTTTCCGGCTAGAACAAAATCTCCAACTCTTAAGGTTCCTGCATCCACAAGAACCGTAGAAACATATCCTTTTCCTTTGTCAAGGAAGGCTTCTACAACTGATCCTGTAGCTAATTTATCAGGATTTGCTTTAAGTTCTAACAATTCTGCTTCAAGCAATATTTTTTCTAACAAATCATTCACACCAGTTCCTTTAAGAGCAGATACATCGTGTGATTGTATTTTACCACCCCAATCTTCTACAAGTAAATTCATTTGAGCAAGCTCTTCTTTCACTTTCTCAGGATTTGCATCGGGTTTATCAATTTTATTTATTGCAAATATAATTGGTACACCTGCGGCTTGTGCATGACTAATAGCTTCTTTGGTTTGAGGCATGATAGAATCATCTGCTGAGATCACAATTACTGCGATATCTGTTACCTGAGTACCACGTGCACGCATAGCTGTAAATGCTTCGTGACCTGGTGTATCTAAAAATGTAATTCTTTGTCCATCTTCCAGTTCAACTGCATAGGCACCAATATGTTGTGTAATTCCGCCCGATTCACCAGCAATAACATTAGCTTTTCGAATATAATCCAACAAAGATGTCTTTCCATGATCTACGTGCCCCATTACCGTAACAATAGGATCTCTTGGTTTGAGATCTTCTGGCTTGTCAACTATTTCTTCTTCAGCTTCTTCAACCTCAGCACTAACAAACTCAACCTGATAACCAAATTCTTCAGCAACAATAGTAAGTGTTTCTGCATCCAATCTTTGATTCATTGAGATCATTAATCCTAATGACATACATGCTGAAATCACCTGAGTTACTGAAATATTCATCATAGTAGCTACCTCATTTGCTGTAACAAATTCGGTTGCCTTAATTACTTTACTATCGGCTTCTTGTTGTTCTAATTCCTTTTCTGTTTGCTGACGGTGCAAATCTCTTTTCTCTCTACGATATCTGGCTCCTTTACCTTTTTTAGATTTTCCCTGTAATTTTTCAAGGGTCTCTCTTACTTGTTTTTGAACTTCTTCAGCTGAAGGCTCTTCTTTAACAATTGGTCTTCTTTTTCCTGCACCTCCTTTGTTAAACCTACCTCTACCAGCAGTTTGACCTTGAGTTTGTTTATAATCTACACGAGGTTTGTGAATTCTCTTTCTTTTCTTTTTTGCAGCATCTCCACTACCTGTTTTTGCCCTATCTTTTTTCTCAACAGGTTTTTTCTTTGGTCTGTTGAATTGAGAAAGATCAATAGTTTTACCTGTTATTCTAGGTCCGCTTAATTTTTCGTATTTTGTTTTTAAAGTTTCAGCTTCTTCAGGTAATTTTTCTTCAACAACAATTTTCTCAACAGGTTTTTCAGGTTCTACTTTTTTAGTTTCTTCTGTTTCTGCTACTTTAGGCTGTACTTTCTTTTTTGGTTCAATATCAATCTTACCAACTTTTTTTAGTCCTTGTAATTTTTTTTCTCCTTTGATTACTTCAATCTTCTTCTCTTTTATCTCTTTACTTACAATTTTTTCTGGAGCAACCTCTTCTTTTACCTCTGCTTGTTTGACCTTTGGTTCAATATCAATTTTACCAACTGTTTTTGGTCTAGTAATCCTTTCAGATTCTGTTCTAAATATCTCATTTCTTTTTGCCTCTTCTCTTAATCTTTTTTCTTCTGCCTCTCTTTCCTGAGCCAACCGAATTTCTTCTTTTTCTTTACGCTTTTCCTCACCAATTTCTTTAGAAGCAACCTTTTTACTTTTATCTGTTTGAAATTCATCTGAAAGAATAGAATAAACATCCAGAGAAACTTTTGTGGTAGGACGAGCATCAATTTCGACGCCTTTACTGGCAAGAAACTCCACAGCTCTATCCAGAGAAATATTCAATTCTCGTAATACCTTATTAAATCGTTGTGGTTTATATTCAGTCATAAAATTATTTAATGTGAAACCTCTAATTAATTGCTTGCTTTTAAATCATTATGATTCAAATTCTTCTCGTAAAATTCTTTGAACCTCCATAATTGTTTCTTCTTCCAGATCGGTTCTTTTAGTCAATTCAAATAAATCAAGATCTAAAACACTTTTTGCTGTGTCTAATCCAATATTTTTGAACTCCTTAATTACCCATTCCTCGATTTCATCTGAAAATTCGGTCAATTCAACATCATCTTCAACACCTTCTCTTTGCACATCTATCTCATATCCTGTTAATTGACTAGCAAGACGGATATTTACACCACCTTTACCAATCGCCTTTGAAACTTCTTCAGGCTTTAGAAAAACATCTACTCTTGGTCTTTGTCCGTCAACAGCTTCATGTATCTTGATAGACACCACTTTAGCCGGACTTAAAGCACGTTTTATAAATTGGTCATCAATTTTGGTGTAATTGATTACATCAATATTTTCATTTCCCAATTCACGTACAATTCCATGAATTCTGGATCCTTTCATACCCACACAGGCACCCACCGGATCAATTCTGTCATCATAAGAATCAACTGCTATTTTAGCTTTCTCACCAGGAATTCTGGCAACACGCTCAATGGTAATCAGACCATCAAAAACTTCCGGAATTTCCTGTTCAAATAATTTTACTAAAAACTCAGGAGCAGTTCTTGATAGAATAATAGATGGCTTATTTCCTCTAAGTTCAACACTTTTAATGATTCCTCTTACCGATTCTCCTTTACGAAAAAAATCAGATCGTATTTGTTCACTTTTTGGTAATATCAGCTCATTTCCATTATCGTCTAACAAAATTATAGCGTTGTGACGAATATGATGCACCTCTGCACTGTATAATTCACCTTCCAGTTCTTTGTACTGTTTGAAGATATTTGTGTTATCGTGTTCATGGATCTTTGAAATCAAATTTTGACGTAAAGCTAAAATTGCTCTTCTTCCAAGATCCACTAGTTTCACCTCTTCAGAGGCTTCTTCACCAACCTCAAAATCTGGTTCAATTTTTATTGCATCCGATAATGAAATTTCTTCATTATCATCTTCAACCATACCATCCTCAACAATTAACCTATTTCTCCAGATCTCTAAATCTCCTTTATCAGGGTTGATAATGATATCAAAGTTATCATCTGATCCATATTTTCGTTTTAAAGCTGCTCTAAAAACTTCTTCAAGTATGGCCATAAGCGTAACTCTGTCAATACTTTTTTCATCCTTAAATTCTGAAAATGATTCAATTAATGCAATATTCTCCATTATATCTTTTTTAAAAAATAAGCTTAACTTTTGCTTGTTTTATTTCATTTAGTGGTATTCGTTTTTCTTTTACCACAGTTACTTTTCCTTTTCCTATAGGTTTAGGTTCGCGAGCTTTCCATTGTAATAAAATTTCGTTCTCACTAACTTCAATCAATTTCCCTTCAAATTTTTCATTTTCAGTTCTTACTGTTAAAGTCCTGTTTAAATTCTTATTATACTGTCGGGGATCAACCAATGGATCTGTAACATTAGGAGTTGTTACTTCCAGTGAAAAATCTTCTTCTTCACGATCTAAATTGTGTTCAACATGCCTGCTAATCCTTATACATTCACTAAGTGGAACACCCGAATCTCCATCTACAACAACCAGTATACCATTGTTTTCCGAAAATTTTAAAGCAATCAAAAACAAAGCACTATTCTCTTCAATAGCTTCATTAACCAAGGTTACAACTTTATTTTTCATTCGATTTTTTGTATAAAAAGAGGGGACTTTTCGTCCCCTCCAACTCTATTCCGTCGTAAATTTCGCTGCAAATATACTAATTCCTTTTATAATGACAAAAATCATCTTAAAATTAAGTAAAATTCCGTAATTTTATATAGTTCAATTATAAATAAATAAGTTATGAAACGAATATTAGTTCCAGTAGACTTTTCGAAAGAGGCAGAATGCGCAGCAAGAGTTGCAGCAAGTATAGCCAAAAGAACAGGTAGTGACATTTTTTTATTGCATATGTTAGAACTTCCTGTAAACACAATTGACCCAGCTGAATTTACCAGTATTAGAAGTGAGCCACAAATTATTTATTTCATGAAAGCAGCCCATGAAAAATTTGAAAAATTCATCAAACTTCCATTTTTTAAAGGAATAAAAGTTGTAGAATCTGTACAGTTTCATCGAGCTTTCTCAGGAATTATAGACGAGAGTAAGAAGCACAAAATCGACCTGATCGTAATGGGATCACAAGGTGTTTCTGGTTTACAGGAAATGTTTATCGGTTCCAATACTGAAAAAGTTGTTCGAAATTCTGATATCCCGGTTCTTGTTATCAAAAAAGGAAAAGATAAATTTGATGCAAAGAATATTATTTTCGCCTCTGATTTTAAAAAGGAGGGGAAAAAAGTATTTCCAAAAATAATAGAGTTTGCCAAGTTATTCGACGCCACTATTCATTTTCTTTATATCAATACTA
>JAGGWC010000213.1 GCA_021157645.1 Candidatus Cloacimonadota bacterium
ACACAGAGATCATTCCAGAAATTGAACAGGAAATTAAAAGATTGCAAAAATGAATGTCACCGCATCGCAGAGCACAGCACATTCGGTTCGCTACGCTCACCCAAATTTCGGCTATGCCGAAACTTCGTATATGCTGGGAACGTTAAGCGTAATACCATTTACCAAGTTTAATGTGACATTTTTAATATTTGCAAATTTTTTAAATTGCCGTAAAAACATCTGGTTTTCCAGAGATTTTTATGATAATTGTTTAAAGATGAAACAATCGGTAAAAATCAACAGAGATAAATTGGGTTTGCTCTCAACCAGAAGGATGTATATACGAAGTATTGCGGATATAACGAAGTTATGTGCCATTGTTACAAAACATAGGAGATTGTAACTATGATTAGAAATCGAACCCATAAAAGGGATGAGATAGTTACCACTATTAGAGAAAGGATAGCAGAAATAAATGAGCGTTATAGAACAGGGCCTGATTTATACTTTTACAGAAGATCGATGAATCTAAGAGGGATTTCCAATAGTATTGAATCGTTCTTGGGAGATGATTATCACATTGAAATTCTTTATGCTACCTTAGTGTCTTGGGATATGAACTCCCGGGGTGCAAAAATGAAGCATTTTGACGAATTTAAAGGCAATATTCTATCGTGTTTGGACCTATTCAAGAAAATAGAAAGGTTTGAAAGAAGTGGCGCTACTGACATAACCGAGTTGGAGTCAATTTTAAGAAATACTTATGAAAATTTAAACCTAATGAAAACAGGCGGGAAATTGGTCTCCAATTCAAAATTGTTGCATTTTCTCTTTCCAAACTTACTTATGCCTATGGACAGAGCCAATACCCTTTCTTACTTTTATGGGAATACAGGTGAGTCATTAAATAAATATATTGAGATAATCAAATTTTCTTTAGAGATAATTAATATGCCTGAAAATTGGGAAAACTATTTGGACGATGGATGGAATAGTACGGTTCCCAAAATGATAGATAATGCAATCATATTGCTAGTGGGGAGGAGTATTAGATGACAACGGCACATAACAGCGGATATACGGTTTCGGCACTCCGTGTCTCCGCCCAAATCCAACCTTACGGCTGGACTTCGCATGTCCGCGGGGCGTTAGCCAAAATGACGCTCCGTTTGAACGCCTTCGGTTTCTCATTTTGGCTCCGTTAGGTGAAACGGTGGTTTTAAGCTTTAAAAAATGATGCACATTAAGGTGGTGATAAAATGAAAGAAAATGAGAAAGTCATAATGAACGTGATGTTGAAAGAAAAAAACACACTTCAAAATTTATTAAAATCTTTTAAGAATATTGAGAAGTTCCAACGCGACCCTTTAAACAACTTGCATAAAATAAAACAAGGGGTGGTCAAAATTGAGAAAGCGTTGGAACAAAGCAAATTAGATGAATTTGTAAAAGAGGAGATTAAGCAGCATACAGATAGTATAAAATCAAAGATTCCAAAGTGGGAAGATGAACTAAAAAAGGCATTTGGACAGAAATTAGAAATTGAACTAAAAAAAGTAGGTTTTGAATTAAGAGGATATTATCCATTGCTTAAAGTATCTTTTTATACGTTTGAAGTAGATTTTGAAAACTTTAAAGTTTTGATATGGTATGGTCCTCAACAGGAGAAAATAGAAGTATGTGAATTAGTTCATGAAGAAATAATTAGAAAATTAAAGATTATTCACAATAAAATTGTAAGACGGCAATTTAATGACAATGCATTTCTATCAAAGGTGTATCAAGCATATAAGAATTTCGTGTATCGTCAGAATAAAAAATTGGGTGACCAGATACCTATTTTGGATGCTCTTTTTGAATTCGCTTTTTTAATTCAGGATAGAAAATTTAAAGCAAATCCCACAAAAAACAACTATAAGGAATATGGACGTGTTTTCTTTAGCCACGACCTTTACAGGTTAAAAGAAAGGAAAGTAGAGAATAAGGAGTTAAGCCTTGTTACTGCTGCGCGAGCATACACTGAGCGAAAATCAGATTTTCTCTGGATACCTTCCAATGAAAAGGGGGGTGGCAATTACATATCGCATATCAAATTTAGGGAGGTAGAATTATGAATAACAAACAAAATAGTAGGAATTCAATAGATCCTGCTGTGGCAAGAAGAATTATAGAAATTGTTGGAGGACAAGGCACACCTCCAGAATATGGATTTCAATATTTCACAGCAGGGTTAGATATGTATCTTAAAACAATTGATGAGGAATATCTAAAAACTTTCATAAAAGATGGTGGTTCAGCATTTAAAATGGTAGTTGGTATATATGGTGGTGGTAAAACTCATTATTTGTATTGTATTAGGGAACAAGCATGGACGTATAATTACATCACATCCTATATTACACTGAGTTCTCAACAAAGCCCATTTCATAAATTAGAACAGGTTTACAAGGAAATAGTATTAAATCTTATATACTCTCAAACACCCGAAGAACTTTTATCGGGATATGATAGGGGTATAGAGGCAGTTATAAAGAAGTGGTATAATGAGAAATATCAAGAACTTTGTAAAAAATTATCTTCTGAAGATGAAATATTAAAAGAGCTAAATACATACGCTTCTTCCTTAGGCCCTTACGAGAGCACAAGTTTTAGAAATGCTATAAAAGAATCATTTATAGCATTATCTGAGAACCATGAAGGTGATTTTATATTGATAATGCAATGGTTGAAAGGTGAGAATCCTCCTAAAAATATGCTGAAAAACTTTAGGATTTTTGAAAAAATTAATAAAAGCACAGCCTTTAAAATGATTCGGTCTCTTGTTCAATGGATACGAGGAATAGGGTATTCAGGAATTGTTGTACTCATGGATGAAGCTGAACAGACACCCAGTATGTCCTCCAAACAAAAGGGGTTTCTTTTAAATAACTTAAGAGAGCTGATAGATGAATGTGGACATAGCAATTTCAAAAACACTATGTGGTTTTATGCAGTGCCAGATGAGAACTTTCTTGAGGGGCACTCACAAATTTATGAGGCCTTGCGTCAAAGGGTTTCAACAAAATTTGATACAGAAATAAATCCTACAGGGGTTACAATATACCTTGAAAAGATACAAATAAAACCCGTTGAACTTTTAAAGGAAATTGGTAGAAAGTTAGCTAAAATTTATGAAAAAGCCTACAATGTGAAATTTAGCAAGAGTTCAGTTGAGGAAACAATAGGAAATATTGCAAAAGCTGCTTATGAGGAAAAGTTTGCAATCGGATATAAAAGACTATTTGTCCAAAATATAATTAAAGCATTTCATACATTACGCAAAACAGAAAAAGTTGTTACACGAGAAGATATTGATATGTAACAAGGGATTGATATGCAATTAATAGAGCATAGAACTCATGGAAAGGGAAGAATACTGAATAAAAGATTTGGGGGATTTGAACTGTATGTGGAATTTGAAGATGGAATTAAAAGGTGGGCAAGGAGAGATCAAGTTAGATTTTTATCTGAAGCACCTATTTTAATAAAGTATGAACCTCCAAAAGCTATGCTCTCTGACAAACAATTTAGAGCAAGACAAATAATAGAGGCTTTAAGATTAGGAGTTGTGCCTTATGATTATGTTGAGGAATTTACATTCGGGCGAGAAGATGAAATAAAGTACATTAAAAAACAGATAGACAAACAAGACAGATGTTCTTTGATAATCTCGGGTGAATATGGGGTAGGGAAAACTCATCTTTTAGAATACATATATTCATTTGCTCTAAAAAATAATTGGGCTGTTTCATTAGTTGAGCTTGATCCAAATGAAGTTTCCTTCTGTAAACCTAAAGTTATTTATGAGAAAATAATACATTCATTAAAATTTAAAAGCCGAAATGGCGATTTTAGGGAATTATTAAGGCAAGTTGCTGTAAGTCCAAAATTTCATAAATTAAATGAACATAAATATCTCAGTAAAATTATTGAAGAAATAAGAGGAGGAACAGATAACGAGGACATTTGGGAATGGATTGAAGGAAAACCTTCTCAGCATTGTAAACCACTTATGTATCCTTATTCAACATGCGCAAATATATATTGCTACATATTAAGCGGAATTGATTGGGCTATAAAGAATATACTTGGTATGAATGGGTTTTTGATATTATTTGATGAGGCAGAAAGTGTTGATTCCTATTGGTACTCGTCATATCAAAACAACAAAGCATGGAATTTTTTAACTGGTCTCGTTTTGATGGCAAATAATGATGAAAGATTATTACAAGAAGTAAATAAAAAAAGACTTTACGAACATGAAATATATAGTGGGTGGTGGGGGTATTATTCACATTTACAATACTGCGGATATTCTCAATTACCCTTTGTATGGAAAACACCCTGTAATATTAAACTTATCTTTGGTTTCTCACCAATTCAAGATCAGGAGATTTTTGCAAGAGAACCACTTAAAGATATAGATACGTTTGAATTGGAATACCTTAGTACAGAATCTTTGGAAAAAATATCGAGAAAAATACTCGGGTTTTATGAGCAAGCATATAACTTCCAGACTGATATTGATAGTTTCATATCTATACTTGAAGATAAAATTCAAGGAAAGACTCGGTTATTTATCAAAGGGTTAATAGAAACTCTCGACCTTATGCGTTTTCATCCGGATAAAGCTGCAGAGGAATTGTTAAATGGTTTATGACCAAATAAAGTTTAAAAAGAAGTTAAAGCGAACTTGGATAACATTCTTTGGTAGGTACGGAAAGCTTCTATCGATTCAATCGAAAACAATTCCTATAGTTTTAGATGGGAAAAATGCCATCATTATATCAGCTGCTGCAAGTGGAAAAACAGAAGCGATAGTGGCACCATTGATAGAAAGACATCTTGAAGAAAACTGGGGAAATTTAGCAATACTTTATATTTCTCCAACCAGGGCATTAGTAAATGATATATATTATCGACTAAAAGACCAGATGAATGAACTCAGCATTTCATTGTCATTAAAAACTGGAGATAGACCACAATTTAATCCAGAAAAACCACCAAATTTTTTGATAACCACTCCAGAGTCTTTGGATTCGTTGCTCTGCAGACATCTTTCAAGTTTTAGAAATATAAAAGCAGTTGTGTTAGATGAAATACATCTCCTTGATAATACACACCGGGGGGATCAGCTTCTAATACTTTTAAGAAGATTAGAGCATATTGCAGAAACCAATTTTAATGTTTATGCTTTATCTGCTACTATAGCTGATCCAAAAAGTATAGGAAATAGATATTTAAAGAAATTTGAAACTGTTAAAACCTCTGGTAAACGAGAAATTGAATATACGCTTGTTAAGTCTCTTGGGGAAGTTTTTAACTATGCAAGAAAAGAGAAGTTGAACAAGTTGTTGATTTTCTGCAATAAAAGAGCCAGCGTGGAAACTGCTTCAATAGAATGTAAAAGATTATGGGGTAACAATAAAGTTGTTACCCATCATGGAAGTTTAAGCAAAAGTGTTCGTGAAGAGGCAGAGAGCTTTATGAAGGAATCACAGTATGGGGCTTGCATTGCTACCATGACACTCGAAATTGGCATTGATATTGGAAACATAGATGCAGTTGTGCTTGTAGATGTTCCATGGAGTATTTCATCGTTACTCCAAAGGATTGGAAGAGGTAATAGACGCACACAAAAATGTAGAGTGTTTGCTATATCAAACTCTGAAAAAGAGAAACTAATATTCGAACAAATGTTTAAGGCTGCTATTGAAGGACATTTAGAACATGTAGAATATTCATCCGATTTATCCGTAGTTGTTCAACAGATATTCTCGTCTCTTTATGCAAATCCAAACGGTTTAGAAAATAATTATTTTGTAAAACTTTTTAATGAATTTTGCTCAGAGAGTGAATTGAAAGATATCTTAAACCACTTAGTAGATAAGGAATGGATAGAAAAGAGATATGAGAGATGGTATGCAACAACCAAACTAATGAATCAAGGCGAGATAGGTAGAATTCACTCAAACATCCCACCTACCAAAGCATTGAAAGTTGTTGATATCAGATCTAAAAAAACCATTGGTGAGGTACAATATCCAATTGATGGTATTTTTGTGCTTGCTGGGAAAATTTGGAAGATTGTTCGCTTATCAGGCGATAAAATTTATGTAAAGCCTGAAAAAACTAAGGCATTTACAGTAAGATTCAAAAGTCACACTTCAAAGGGTTATTTCTATTATTTTTTGCCAAAACATCTAATGGAAGAGGCGATGCATAATGATTAATGTCGCCGTTTCGCCTAACAGCGTATCTATCTTCGGCTGACGCTTTTGACCAAATCCCCTTCGCCGACTTCGTTTAGCCCTATCCGTTATTTCTAAACTTTGGCTTACAATGCATTGTTGGTTTACTTTGTAATTTTATTAAATAAAATAAATTTATGTTAAGAGAGAATCTGGTTAAAC
>JAGGWC010000147.1 GCA_021157645.1 Candidatus Cloacimonadota bacterium
TAATCCCACCATCACTCAACAAAACCAACCTTTCGGGATGTTCATAAACAAGTACATCACTAAGATTTTCACCGGTTCTCAATCCTTTTTCTTTATCCAATACCGCTTTAATAAGAGTTGCAGTTGCACATTTACCCTTTAATAAAATATCTGCTTTCCATTCTCGGATCGCTTTCACGGATTCTGATGCGGCCAATTCCAGATCTTCTCCTGTATCTATTATTGAGAAATCATTCACAAACTCAGAAGCATTTTCCTGCAAATAATTATCTATATACTGTTTGTCACCGATAAGTAAACTATCGGCAATATTCTCTTTCTTAACCATAACAGCAGCATCTATTGCCGATGAAGTATGGGCAGCGGCAATTACAACTGTTTTGTTTTTCATTTCTTTAACTTTAGTCATCAATTGTTCAAAATTTTTGATCATAATTTCTCCCGACTATTTTTTATTGATGAATTTTTAGAAAATCACACTGAATTAGGTCAAGGATTTTATTGTGAAAAACCTTGATAATATATGACTTAAAAGTAACTATAACACTAAATTAACTTGACATTTAATCCGTTTTTTTTTGTTTTGAGAAAAAATAAATTTGGGGAAATATGGCAGTATCAAAAAGATGGCACATAGTATTATCAACAACAGAGTCTTCCAGACCTATCAATATAAGTCTGCCCAAAAAGGTTGGTCTATTTTTATGTGTGTTGTCGGCACTATTATTGCTGTTTTTTTCCGGATCAATTTTCTTCATCATCCATAATCAGTCCCAGATAGCACAAGCGAATGAGATATTTAAGGAAAATGTCGTTCTTAAAGACAAGCTTGTCATACTGTCTTCAGAAATTGATTCAATTATGACTAAATTAAAATTGATGGAAAACTGGGAAGATAAAGTTCGCACCGACAAGAATTTTAAAGTTATTAATAAAGAGATACGTGAAATGGGTATTGGTGGATTGCCTATAATAGATACAACATTTACATCTTCAAATATTGCCTTAAGTGATGATTACTCTCTTACACTAAATAAAATAATTCAACTTAAGGGTAAGATCGAATTTGATTATTATACCCATGAAGAACTAAAGGATATGGTTCTATTAAAAGAGGAATTGTATTTGAATACTCCTTCTATTTATCCCGCTTATGGAAGAATATCTGATCCTTATGGGTGGCGGATTCATCCCATTACAGGTAAAAGAAATTTTCATAATGGATTAGATATTGGCAATATTAAGGGTACACCGATCTATGCTGTAGCAGATGGTAAAATATCTTCTACTGGACATCAAAAATACTTTGGGAAATTTATTGCAATAACTCATAAATTTGGATACCAGACAAACTATGCCCATCTTAATAAAATTTATGTTAAAAGAGGTGATGAAGTTAAAAGAGGTCAGATTATTGCAGAAATGGGAAATTCTGGGCGTTCAACCGGAAGTCATTTACACTTTGAGGTATTGAGATATAATAAATATAGAAATCCATACCAATATTTAAATAAACTTGAAGATGACATAATCATTACAAAAAAATAAACTGGAATTGAGCTTAACAATTATATATGAAAGGTAAAATAAAATTCGAACTAGCTTTAATAAGATTAGAAGAGATTGTCCATAAATTGGAAGAAGGCGTAGACGAATTAGATAAGATTGTTGACCTTTTTGAAGAAGGCTCAGAATTAGCTGATTTTTGCAATAAGAAACTTGAAAAAATTGAGAATAAGATTGAATTTATAACAAATAAAATACATAAAGAAGAAAACATTCCTGAGGAAATATGAGCACAAAAAATATGGTCTTAAAAAAGGACCTGAAAGAAAAACGCGAACTTGTTAATATCGCAATAGATCGTTTCCTACCAAGAAAAGATGAGTATCCAAAACAAATACATAAAGCTATACGGCATACTTTATTTGCAGGCGGGAAAAGATTACGACCATATTTGATGATAAATACTTACCTGCTTTTTAAAGATGATATCGATAAAATACTTCTTGTCGCAGGTGCTATTGAAATGTTGCATACATATACTTTGATACATGACGATCTACCTGAAATTGATAATGACGAGTACAGACGGGGCAAAAAAGCATGCCATGTCCTTTTTGGCTCTGATATTGCTTTACTGGCTGGAGATGCACTTCTTATTTATGCTTTTCAGGCAATTGCAAGTTCTGAAGAAATCGATGAAAAACTCAGATTAGATTTTATTAAAGAACTTTCTATTGAAGCTGGGCATACCGGTCTAATTGCTGGGCAAATGATAGATATTCAAAGTGAAGGTAAAAAAATATCAAAAGAGACACTTGAGTTTATTCACACTAATAAAACCGGAAAATTAATAAATCTGCCAATCCATTTCGGTTGTATGCTGGCAGAAGTTCCTGAAGAAGATCAAAAACGTATGGAAAATTTTGGACAGAAGATAGGTCTAGCTTTTCAAATTGTAGATGATATTCTGGATATTGAAGGGTCTACAGAAGCTCTTGGAAAAACCATTGGAAAAGACTCAAAAGCAAAAAAAGCTACTTTCCCGGCTGTTTATGGTTTAGAAAAATCCAAACAAATGGCAGAAAAATTAATTACGGAAGCCAAAGTTCTTTTAGAACCTTACGGTGAAAAAGCTGAATTACTTTTAATGCTCTGCGATTTTATTCATACAAGAAAATTTTAATCTGAATAATAAAATATTACTAACAGGGCTTCGTTGAAGCCCTGTTTCATCATTAAGGTGGAAAAAATGCTAAAAGTAAATATTCAAAAAATAAATGAATACGCTAAACTTCCAAAACGCATGACCGAACATGCCGCAGGTTATGATCTCTATTCTTGTAATGAAGAAGATATGGTTATAAGATCAGGAGAGGTTGCTCTTATCCCAACAGGTATTGCAATTTCGTTACCGGTAGGATATGAAGCTCAAATACGTCCTCGAAGCGGATTGGCAATCAAACATCAAATTGGAGTTCTTAATTCGCCAGGAACAATTGATGCTGATTATCGTGGCGAGATCAAGGTTATTTTATTTAACTTTGGGAAAACTGATTTCATAATTTCTATCCATACACGAATTGCACAAATGGTTGTTTCACGTCATGAATCTATTGATTTTATCATTACTGATAATCTTGATGAAACAGATCGCGGAAGCGGTGGATTTGGGCACACAAAACATTAAATAAGAGAACGAATGCTTATTCCTGTACAACTTCCATTTAATAAAACAATTTATCAAACTACTGATGGACATTCAATAACTTCCGATTCAGCATTCCTCGTAAAAACTATTTCAGATAGGATTTTACGGAAAAATATTCATTTACTTGAGCTAGGTAGTGGGAACGGCGTTATTTCTATTATGTTATCTCATTATCATCCAGTATGGAAGATAACGGGAATTGAAATCCAGAAACAACTAGTCAAACTTAGCAAAGATAATGCAAAAAAATCTGAAACATCCCCTATCTTTATTGAAGCAGATCTTCGGTCTTTAACTTCTTCGCAGAAATTTGATCTGATAATTTCCAATCCACCATATTTTCCAAAAGATACAGGCAAGATAAGCCCGATGCGAGAACGTGCAATTTCTCGGCATGAAACACTCTGTAATATGTTAGATGTTCTGGAATGTGTAAAAAGAAATTTAAAGAAAGGTGGCAGTGCTTTTATTCTTTATCCTCAAAACAGAGAACATGATATTGATGATTTTGCAAAAAAGGTTGACCTGAAAGCGATGAAAAAATTTGTTCTAGATTCAAAAAAGAATAAAAAGAAAATCATTGTGGAGCTTGTTCATGCTTAAGATAGAAGAATTTTCCTTATTAAGAGAGAACGAAAAATTCATGCTGATAGACGAGATGATTATCGGAAGCGGCATGAGAGTGAATATATTTGGGAATAATAATACAGGAAGATCACTTTTATTGAAATCAATACACGGAAATTATTACAATTTTAATGGACAAATATTAATTAAAGACAAGCCAATATTATTTTATAAAAAGAAGAAAAAAACAATTCTTATAGATAATACTTCTCACCTTCTCATGAACGAATCTGTTTGGAAAAATATTATCATTCCATTACAAAAAGTAACTACCAGACAAAAGCAGAAAATATTGGAATTATGTATTACATCCCAACTTGGTGATAAGATTGGAACCAAAGTTAAAACTCTTTCATCCTCATCAAAAAAATTCATCGAATTGATTAGGGCAGTTATCCAGCTTCCGCAAATTATTCTTATTGATGATCTTGAAAATTACTTCGATGAAAAGAACATGATCACAGCCTTGGAAGTTTGTAATTTTGCTATAAATAGTGGAGCTTCCATTATAGCTACTTCTAAAAGAAAACTGGATAATTTTGATATTCATTACGGAATTCAAGACAGCAAATTGGTGAAATTGTGAAAAAGGGAATTTCTTTTCAAATCATTGTTATTTTTATAGTTCTTGTTGGATGGAATCTACTTCATTTAGGATATGAGTATCAAAAAAATGTTTTTGAAAATAATATTTCTGCTTCTCCAATGATGCTTCTTTCTATGCAGGAAAATACACTTGAACAACTGAAATTAAAGATAGAAAAGAATGATTTTATCAGAGATATTATAATAATTCAGGACTCTATCGTTGCTCAAACACTAATTACTAATTATAATTTAGGAGGCAGTAAGAATATTTTAAGTTCTTACATACTTCCTACTGCTATGCAGATAAATTTTGCAGGAGATAAATTTCAAATTGAACAAAAACGAGAACTGGAAAGAATCCTTTTAGATTATGCACCAGCGGTTATTTATTATTTTGATAGCGTGCAATGGCAAATTGATCAAAATAAGATCACTCTTCTTACAAAGGGTTATTATGCTGGATTTGGTTTATTTATTATTTTAATATTGTTAATTTCAATTTTTCTCCGGATTCATTTTGAAATAAAGAGTAATGTCTTTTGGGAAATTTATAGGTCTTCCGGCGGTCGTTTTGGAAAACGAAGAAAGCAATTTTTTGTTAATTCACTATATCTATGTTCCATTCCGATTATTCTAAATGTAGTTATTTATTACTCATTGATGCATTTCCAACTACTCCACCTTAAAATTGATTATCGTTTCTTTGGCATTGAATTATTATCGTTAGTTATCGGCTCATTATTTGCCAGAATAGTTTTAAGAGAAAACCTTAAATGAAAAAATATATACCAAATTCCTTAACTCTTCTCAGGGTTATTCTTGTCCCGATTTTCTTCTGGCTTGTATATTATTCTAACA
>JAGGWC010000142.1 GCA_021157645.1 Candidatus Cloacimonadota bacterium
CTTTTTTTAAGAATATCAGTTTCATTCACATCTGCAAATACATTGCAAACAACTATTAGCAGAATTATTAAAATTACTTTTTTCATTAACCCCTCTGATCGGCAAGCCGATCTTCTCCCCTTCCAAAGGGGAGCTATTTAACCCCTCTGAAAAACTTCGTTTCCTTTCTCCCTTTACAAAGGGGAGCTTGTTAAAACCCCTCTGCCTGACCACTCATGAGTGGTTCAGGCTTCTCCCCTTCAGAAGGGGAGTTATTTTAAACCCCACCAAAAAATTGCGTCCTTTCTCGATCTGGCAGATCGAGCTACATTCTCTTCCTGCATTTTTCCCATTTCCGCCCTCTCCTCTTAGGAGAGGGCTGGGGTGAGGTCACTTTTCATCATACTTCTCATTCAGCAACTTAAGATATTCCTTTATTAACTCTTGATACTCAAGCGGAAGATCTTTATAATCCTCTTGTAGAAGAGCTTTCTTTCTCATTTTATCAAACTTTAATTTAATCTCTTCTGGTAAGTCCCAATCATCGATCTCACTTGTCTCTGACTTTCTCTTCTTAGAAAACTCTCTTTTATGTATCGATTTTTGTGCATCAAGTAATCTGGATAAAATTTGCTGTTGTTTATCAACCAACTCTTGATTTATTTTCCCACGTTTAAGATCGTGTGCTATAGATTCAAGATCTTCGATGATCTTATTCAAAGCTGAAGTCTGTTTTTGTGCTTCGGGATTCGATTGAAGCATTCTCTTTAAATTTTCGGCAAGACGTTGTTCATCATTAGCAAGTTTTTGAGCTTGGCTTCGCATATCGTCCGTCATCTTTCCATTTTCCGACATTTGCATCATCATCTGCTGAGTCATCATATTCATCATCATCTGTTGCTGACCCATTTGCTGCAAAGCCTGCATCATACTTTGCATTCCGCCACCACCACCACCTTGCTGCATATTATTACTTGCCTGCATCAGATCATAAACCATTAAGTTTATCCCTTTCTGAATATCCTGCAGATAGTTTTTTACTTTAGCTGTTTTTGCATCATTTACATATTGGAAAAGCTCTCTAAACGACGAGAAAGTAAAATTGGCATCATACATGAATTTCGGTCCAATAACCAAAATTATCATTGGAACTTGATAAAGCTCTTTAACTGTGAGATCAATACTTTCGAAGATCGAGATCTCATCAGAAAGGATTAAGAATGGATCAGAAGAATAGGTATTAGAAGTATCCTCTTGATATTGAGAGAATATCAGCAACCGAGCAATTGTCTTTTCCAAAATTTCAGCAACATCCATCATCATACCTGATGACATCATCTGCTGCATTTTTTCTAACTGCATTCTCATTTTCTTCATTTTTTTAGAAGCCTGCTGCTGGGATTCTTGAGCTTCCGGCATCTTGTTATTCTGCAAGTTTTCTTCACTCTCATCAAGGTCGGTTGAAAGGCTGTCCTGCTCCATCATTTCCTGCAATTTTTTCATCTCTTCTAAAATCTCTGAATCTTTTTTCTCATCCATCATCTCAGCAGCTTCTTTCATCTGCTCAGTTAGATTATCCAATTTCTCAGAGATTTGCTGCTGTTGCTCTGCCAGCTTTTCGTTTGATTCGTTATTCTCTTCAGTTCTTTTGTTCAATTCATTTTGCATTTTCTCCATTTCTTCAGCGATTTCAAGTGCTTTTTGAATGGATTGCTCTTTCTTTATATCTTCAAGTAATTTTAAAGTTTGCTCTAATTTTTCGGAAAAATCTTCCATTGAAAATTTGAAATCTTTCATTGCTTTTTTCAACTCATCAGGATCGATATTTTCTATTCTCTCTTGCATTTTTTTCAACGCTTCCTGTAATTCATCATTCGAAATTTCTTCCATCAACTCCTGGATCTTTTTCATTTTCTCGATTGTTTCTGGAGATAGTGCATTGTTATTTTCAAATTTCTTCATCAACTCATTGAAATCTTCGGCAACTTTCTCTACATCCTCATTTAAATCCTCTTGTTTATTCAGCAGTTTTTCAATTTCCTTCTTATCTTCCCAACTTATTTCATCCTTCTTCATCAATTCGCGACGTTTTTGTTCAAACTCTTTCTGAAGTTCTTCAGATTTTTTTAAAGTATTTTCCAGAATATCAGATTTTTCATTCTCTTTTTTCTCAATCTCTTTATAAATTTCTTCAATGGAAGGAAATCTAGCAGTATATTTTTGTGAAAAAACAGTTTGCTTTTGAGGAGAATTATCTGAAATCTCAAACCAATATGTTACTTTATCTCCAGGGATCATAATACTTTTATTAAGATCAAGAACATGATCATGAGTAATTGTATTAGAATTTATTGTATTTAAAACTAAAGCAATTAATTCATCATCATGATTTATGAAATAGTGCAATTTCATATTCTGCAATCCATAATCATCCGAGGCAAAAATAGAAAGCGGCAAAAGCATATTCTGTGTAAGAAGAGTATCTCTGCCCGGTGCAGTTATTTTTATCTCAGGTTTTTTATCTGAAATTGCTGTTATCGTCCTTGTTATCTTTCTTGAACTATTCCCCAGAATATCTTCTAATCTAAAATGATAGGTTCCATTATCTTCAACTTTGAATTCACTTCGAAATGATGATTTTCCAAGTCGATCCATCTCTTTATATTCACCATTAGAAAAAAATATCTCAGCTTGTTCAATTGGATTATTGGCAACAATATCTACTGTAACTTTAGTTCCAACTAAAACCTTAATTTTTCCACCGGAATTCTTTTGGATTTCTGATTTCATTCCTGTATAAACAGGATATTTATAGCGAATTTGAAGATCCTCAATTATTGGAAGTTCATATACTTTTATATTGAAGGTATCCGAAACTGCAAATGGAGTTTTTATGAAATACGAAAATGAGAAATCTAGATTATTGAAGGTCTTTTTATAATCTAATAGCTTTTCTTCACGCCATTTTTTTTCAATCTTATAAAAGAACTTATGTTCGACTTCCGGTTCAGGATCAATTACCTTTATTTCCAATTTAGAATTCCGTGTTATCGAAAAATCTCCGGGCAACACTTCTACAAATTCTTTATGCTGAGTTTGAGGGAGTTCCTTTAATTTGAAAAATTTGTATGTCTGGGTAAAATGCAATGGATTAAATATGAAAAGCAAACCTGAGAAAAGAATTACAATTATTATGATAATAAGTATAGGTTTTAATTTTCTTGTATTTGTTTTTATTATCTGAGTTTTTGATTTCTCATCAGCCTTGCTTAAAATTCGTTCTAATATTTCTCCTTTTCCAAGTTCCTTTTTTAATTCAAATGCATTTTGATATGTATCAGCTTTATCATCATTAAATTTATCCAAGTATCTTGCAGCTTCCAAATGAGAAAGAAGAGCTCTGTTTGCTTGAAGTACAAGATAAATAAAGACGAGTGCCAGGAATATCTTGAGACTGATAGCAAAAAGGAATAAAGTCCCTTGAGAATTTATAGATGGTGAGTACACTGCAAAAAATACATTTAAAGTAAGCAACAAAAGAAGCATTGCCAGAAGTAAAAATCTAAGACCAATAACTACATTCTGTTTAATTAATATTTCACGTATTTTATTTTCAAATATTCGCATTTATTTAACTTATCTCATATATTATTTTAATTATTATATCTAACATTACACCTCATCATATCCTGCTTTATAAAACCTTGCGAATGATCTTGATCTTCGCAATGGTTGTTTATGAATGAATTACTATTGCGAAGGTTTTCAACCATCCGTAAAGTAATATTTCCTCATAATAAACTGTTCGCACTTCTTAGA
>JAGGWC010000190.1 GCA_021157645.1 Candidatus Cloacimonadota bacterium
CTTCCTGTACATTTGCAACACCCAAACAAACAGCTCCGCATTCAATTGCTTTTTTAGAGATTTGATATGCTCCATGACCATAAGCATCTGCTTTAACGATCTGCATAAAATCTGCCTGTGGATGAAAGAACTTCTTAAGTTCAGCCAAATTACTTTCAAAATTCGTTAGATCAATCTCTGTCCAACTTCTGTCGTTTTTCATAAAAATATAATCCTTTTGTCATTCCCGTGTAGACGGGAATCTCTATTACATAAATAGATCCCCAATCAAGTTGAGGATGACATTATTTCTTTTTAGCCACAGACTTTCACTAGCAATCATTATAACTAATTAATTACTATATCAACCCCTTTGGAAAACTACGTTTTCTTTCTCCCCTTAGAAGGGGAGCATTTTCCTGTCCCCCTGTGTAAGGGGGAACAAAAGGGGGTTTCATTTCTCTTTCCGTTAGTCAGTGCAAGTCTTGTGGCAATCTAAAAGAATTTTGCTGCCAGATCTGCCAATGCTGAACGTTCTCCTTTGGTTAGGGTTACATGACCCACGAGCTCTTCCTTTTTCAGCTTTTCAACTGCAATACTCAATCCATTACTTTCTGAATCCAGATACGGAATATCGATCTGATACGGATCACCCGTCAGCACGATCTTTGTTCCCTCTCCGGCTCTCGTAATGATAGTTTTCATTTCGTGTGGAGTGAGATTCTGTGCTTCATCGATAATAAGATATTGATCAGGAAGACTACGCCCACGAATGTAGGTGAGGGGTTCCAATTCAATAAATCCGAAGTCCAGATAATCATTTAATCCAGGTTGTTTTTTTCCGAAGATCTTTCCATTATCATTATCTTCTTTTTCATTCCGGTTGGAAAGAAGGATCTCCATATTATCAAATATAGGCTGCATCCACGGATTAAACTTTTCTGCTTTAGTACCTGGAAGATAGCCAATATCTTTTCCAAGAGGAGATACGGGTCGTGAAACAACCATTCGCTTATAATTATTCTTTTCCACAACTTGATCTAATCCGGCTGCAAGGGCAAGAAGTGTCTTTCCAGTTCCGGCTTTTCCAACCAGACTAACGAGTTTAACTTCCGGATCCATTAAAAGATCTAAAGACATTGTCTGTTCTATGTTTCGTGCTTTAATTCCAAATATTTCCTGACCAGTGTAATACTTTAATGGATAGATAGCATTATTTGTTACCGAATATCTTGCCACATAACCATCTTCATCATCTTCATTTTTGCAGAACATAACAAACTGATTTGGATAGATCTCACCAAAATCATTATTCATAAATTCGTCTTTTTTGAATTTTTCTAATGTTGCATCATCAATAATGATTTTGAGATATCCCATATAAAGCTCGGAAAAATTAATCTTATCCGTTTCAAAATTAGCAGCTTTGATGCCGACTGCGTCTGCCTTAATACGAACATTTGCATCTTTAGAAACCAAAGTGACCTCTTTATCAGGCTCTTTATTATGAAGATACAATGCTGTGCCAATTATCAGATTATCATTTGTATCAATGATAAGCACATCTTTAGCCGTATCAGAAACTTTTCTGCTGAGAACAACCTTAATAATTCCACCTTTCTCTGTTTTTACACCATCTTTTAAACTACCCTTTTCTCTGAGTTCATCAAGGTAACGTCCTATTTGGCGAGCATTCCTACCTTTTTCATCAATGCCTTTTTTAAAATTGTCTACTTCTTCAATTACAGTGATTGGGATTACAACTGTGTTTTCTTCAAACGTGAACATTGCATTTGGATTGTGAATGAGTACATTTGTATCTAATACAAATATTTTTTTCTTTTTGTTATTTCCCATTTATCCTCCCATGACTTACACTTTGTTTTTTTTATTATTGTTAACTAGAAATGTCAAACAAAATTACATTCAAACTCAATTTTCAAGAATATCAGATATTCATCTATATTTTATGTAAATCAAATAAAAAAGAAATTCTATCCATATAAACCTAGAAAATTCTTGCTTTAAAAGTAGTTAGATTTTTACTGTCATTTATTAAATTAGCTAAATCAGGAGATTAATTATGGGAATGCGAAGAAAGGGCAGGGAAGTGGCAGTTCAAACCTTGTATTCGGTAGAATTCTTAGACAATGATATTAGACTATTACCAGAAGATGGAGCCTTAAGAATTCTTAAGGGAGTTGCTGCTGATACAGAGATATTACCCGATAGTCCGATATTTGAATTTGCTTCGGATCTTGTTCTTAAAGTGCTTATCCATATTGATTCTATTGATGAGAAAATTAAGGTTCATTCTACAAACTGGTCTTTCGATAGAATTGCAAAACTTGACCTGAGTATTTTACGTATTGCTGCTTTTGAACTGATCTATACTGAGACAGCTCCTCCTATAATTATGAATGAAGCAATTGAAATTGCAAAAAAATATTGTTCAGAAAGTTCTGGGAAATTTATTAATGGTGTATTGAACGCTATCGCAAAAGAGAAATAAATTATGGAAAATAAACTATTATGTAGTGTAGGTGTAATTGTATATAACGAAGCTGCAAATATTGGGAAATTACTTGATGCCCTGTTACAGCAGAAATCGAATAAAACTAAGATACATGAAATCATTGTAGTTTCCAGTGCTTGTACTGATGGAACTGATGATATTGTTAGAGAATATGAAAGTAAACATAAAAATATCAAACTTATCACTGAAGCAGAAAGAGGTGGGAAATCCTCAGCGATAAACAAATTCATAAAAGCTTCTACATCAGATCTGTTAATCATTGAGAGTGGTGATACAATTCCCGCGATAGATACTGTAGAAAAAATGATACTTCCATTCTTGGATGAGAAGATCGGAATGACGGGCGGCAGACCTACACCTGAGAACGATCCTCGAACATTTATCGGTTATAGCGTTAATTTACTCTGGAATCTGCATCACGAAGTGGCTCTCATTTCTCCCAAGCTTGGTGAGATGGTTGCTTTCAGGAAGATATTTGAACAGATCCCACCCGAGAGTGCTGTTGATGAAGCAAGCATTGAAGCCATTATGAAAGATAATGATCTGCTTTTGAAATACATACCGGACGCAATTGTTTATAATAAAGGACCAGAAAATTTCACCGATTTTATAAAACAAAGAAGACGTATAGAAACCGGACACCTCTGGCTTATGGAAAACAGTGATTATTCTGTCTCTTCCCAAAATAAAGGACTTTTGTTGGATCTTGCACTAAAAGAATTAAAGAAAGACAAAGAGAAAATATTCTTCCTATTTGGGACTGCTTTAATTGAGATGTACAGTCGCTTCTTAGGCTGGTATGATTATAAAATTCGCAAGAAAAACCCATTTAAATGGGATATTGC